>JAITFA010000005.1 GCA_031281685.1 Treponema sp.
TGTATGTCCGTTTGGGTCTGTGGTGGTGGGGGGGGGGGCCGCCCCCCCGCTAGAAAATAAACAACTAGCTTCAAATTTGCGCGGCCATGTAGCCGTTCAGCCAAAATGAACAAAAAAAAACGTGCTGATACTAGGGAATGATGAGTATTTGTGGAGGATACGATACACTGGAGGCTCAAAAGTGCCGCGCTTGCGGCGGGTAACGCGAGGTTTGTCGTGTAGCAGGCTCTCATGCTCCTCTCCTCCTCCTTTCTATACATCCGCCTCAACGGATGCTAAAAATATGATAGCGCGTTTTTAGTAGCGCGTCAAATGGTTTATGTTGGCCATTTCAATATCCCGCGACAGCGTGACGGCTATAGTCATGAATCCAATACTGCGATACAGTAAAGGCATGGGTATTTTTGAGCGGATTGAGGATGTAATCAAAAGTTATCTTAACGATGAAGACGGAGCGCCCTTTGGCAAGACCCGGCAGTATAGTGATCCTGATTATGAAACGGCGTATAAGGAACTTAACGAGTACCTGAACGATGGGACGAGTACGCGGCATCGAGCTTCGTTTGACCATGAGGCGCGTAGCCAGAGTTCCCGCGCCTATGACAGCAACCGCAGCGCCAACATTCCCGAAGACCTGCGCCAGGACTTCGCGGAACTGGGGCTTCCCTTTGGCGCCAGCGCCGATGAATGTAAAGCAGCCTACAAGAAACTGCTCAAGATACACCACCCTGACCGACACGCTGGCCATGCGGAGAATATGCGTAAAGCAACCGCGAAGTCAGCCCGCATCAACGCCGCGTACGACCGCATTGAGAACTGGCGGCAAAACAAGCAGTAAGCGGTCGTATGTTTCTCAGAAAGCTCAAGCAGGTTTTGCGGGAGTTTATCCACGGTGTTCACCACGATAAATAACCTGCATCCGGCAATTCTGAATTGAGCATTGCCGGATGCGATTTCCTTTTTCTAAAACATTACAGCGTTTTGATGATAGCTTCCGCGGCGCTGCGTCCGTCGGCAATAGCGCGAACTACTAGACTCGCGCCGTTGCGGGAGTCACCAGCAGCCCAGACTTTGGGGTTCGAGGTGTGAAAACTGCCGCGAGTGCGGATGTTGCCACGCTCGTCGGTTTCAAGCATGAGGTCAGCGACAATGCCGTCCTGCACAACGTGGGTAAAGCCCATTGCCAGCAACACGAGGTCAGCGCCAATCTCGAAATCAGAGCCGGGAACTTCGCTCATTACCCAGCGACCGTTTTTCTGCGTCCACTCAACACGGCAGGCATGGATGGCTTCCACGTTTCCATTGCGGCCAATAAAGTCTTTGGTGTTGATAGACCAGAAACGCTCGCCACCTTCGAGGTGTGAACTTGAGGTCTTTAAGACCTTAGGCCAGAGAGGCCAGGGTTCTTCGGGCGGGCGGTGGAGCGGCGGCTTGGGTAAGACCTCGATTTGCGATACCCGCAAAGCGCCTTGGCGATTGGCGGTGCCAACGCAGTCTGAGCCAGTATCGCCGCCGCCGATGACCACCACACGCTTGCCAAAGGCGGTGATGCTGCCTTTGTCCGAGTGGTTGGTTTCACTGGCAAGAACACGGTTCTGCCGGACAAGGTAATCAAGCGCCTGTACAATGCCGGCGTTCTCGCGTCCCGGAACGCTGATGTCGCGGGGTTCGCGCGCGCCAATCGTTAATAACACAAGGTCAAACGTAGACTCCAGTTGCTTGGCGTCGATAAGTTCCGTATCAGTATTATCCACCACGCCAAAACCGTAACGGGCCGAGCCAACACGGGCGTTGGTCTTGAAGACGACACCTTCTTCCCCCATGAGCGCAATACGGCGATCCAAAAAGCTCTTGTCAAACTTGAAGTCAGGGATACCGTAGCGAAGGTAGCCCCCGGGTTTGCGGTCTGCCTCATAGACCGTTATTGAAAAACCAGCGCGGCTGAGGAAGTAGGCGGCTGAAAGGCCCGCAGGTCCAGCGCCCACGATGGCAACTTTCTTCCCGTTGCGCGTTTTTGGCGGGCGCGGTTTTACAATGCCCAGCTCAAACGCCTTTTCAATAACCGCAAGCTCGTTTTGCCTGATGGTAACCGGCTCGTCGTTCACGCCGAGTACACAGGACGCCTCGCAGAGCGCGGGACAGACTCGCCCCGTGAACTCTGGAAACGGATTGCGTTCCTCAAGAAGCGCCCACGCGCCTGCCCAGTCACCCCGATAGACCCGATCCTGCCATTCCGGCATGGTGTTTGAGATAGGACAGGCCCAGTGGCAGAAAGGCACGCCGCAGTCCATGCACCGAGCCGCCTGAGAGCGGCGCTCTTCGTCAGTCAGCGTGAGTTCCACCTCGCTGTAATCATTAAGCCGTTCTTCCACGGGGCGATAATCCGCAAGCTGCCGTGGTATTTCCAGAAATCCTCTTGGCGAACCCATTAGTTCTTCTCCGTTAGTTCTTGTTTTTCCCGGATCTCATAGAGTTTCCGGTCCAGTTCCGCCAGCTTCATCTGCTGAAGCGCCCGTTTGTATTCCACCGGTAGTACCTTAATAAACTTGGGCCGGTAGGCATCCCAAGCGTCGTAGATACCTTGGGCATACGCCGAGCCTGTCCAGTACAGGTGCCTCGCCAGCGTATTTTTGACAAAGTTCGCGTCTTCCTCATTGTCAAGGTCCGATAACTCCACCATGCCCTTATTAAGGAAAAAAGTGAAGTTACCGTCGAGGTCAAGGGTGTATGCAATGCCGCCAGACATACCAGCGGCGAAGTTGCGGCCAACTTTGCCCAGCACAATGAGCCTGCCGCCGGTCATGTACTCGGCGCAGTGATCGCCTGCGCCTTCAACAACAGCAATCGCGCCAGAGTTCCGTACACAGAAACGCTCGCCCGCAACACCTGCGGCATAAAGTTCGCCAGAGGTCGCGCCGTACAGTACGGTGTTACCCACAATGATGTTCTCATTGCTTTTGAACTTGGACCCGTGCGGCGGCGAAACCACGATGCGTCCGCCGGAAAGTCCCTTACCCAGATAGTCGTTGGTGTCTCCGGCAAGGCGGAAAGTAATGCCTTTTGCAAGGAATGCGCCGAAGCTCTGGCCAGCGGAACCGGTGAAGTCAACAGTGATGAAGTTTTCTGGCAAGCCCTGACTGCCATAGCGTTTACTCACCTCGTAGGAGAGCATTGCGCCAACAGCGCGGTCGGTGTTGTGAATCGGGAAGCGGAGCGCCAGCGGAATCTTTTTATCCATAGCGGACAGACACTTGTCAATGAGTGTGCGATCAAGCACATTGTCGATCTTGTGAATCTGATTATGGGTACAGTGCAGGCTTTGCCCATTGGGGATGTTCGACAAACATTCCGCCTTGAAGAGCAGGGGACTCAGGTCGATATGGGCTGATTTTGGCTTATCGCTCCTGCGCTGAACCAGCATATCTGCCCTGCCGATGAGTTCATCGAAATGGCGGAAACCAAGCGACGCCATGATTTCCCGTGTTTCTTGGGCGATAAACCTGAAAAAGTTGATCAGGTACTCGCTTTTGCCAGTGAAGCGGGTTCTGAGCGCGGGGTCTTGAGTGGCGACACCCATAGGGCAGGTATTTTCGTGGCATTTTCGCATCATCACACAGCCAAGCACGATGAGCGTTGAGGTGCCGAAGCCAAACTCCTCAGCGCCGAGCATACCGGCTATCACGATGTCGCGGCCAGTTTTTAGTTGTCCGTCAGTCATAAGGCGGACACGACCTCGCAGTCCATTTCGCACCAGCACCTGATGGGTCTCGGCAAGGCCGATTTCCCACGGCAGACCCGCATGTCGTATGCTCGACTGCGGACTTGCGCCCGTGCCGCCGTCATAGCCAGAGATGAGGATGTTGTCGGCATGAGCCTTGGCCACGCCAGCAGCCACTGTACCCACGCCGCTCCCTGACACCAGCTTCACACTGATCCGCGCCTGCGGGTTGGCGTTCTTGAGATCAAAAATAAGCTCGGCCAAGTCTTCTATAGAATAGATGTCGTGGTGCGGCGGCGGGCTGATGAGCGTTACACCCGGTGTTGAATAGCGTGTGCGGGCAATGTTTACGTCAACCTTATGCCCGGGTAACTGACCACCCTCGCCCGGCTTTGCGCCCTGAGCAATCTTTATCTGTAACTCAATGGCGTTAGCCAGATATTCACTGGTTACGCCGAAGCGTCCCGACGCCACCTGCTTGATGGCACTTCGTGTCCATGTTCCGTCGGCTCGCGGCTGGAAACGCTCTGGATTCTCGCCGCCCTCGCCGGAATTGGAGCGGCCTTTGATGGAATTCATTGCCGCAGCGATGGTCTCATGCGCCTCCCGTGAGATGGAGCCAAAGGACATTGCGCCAGTGGTGAAGCGTTTCATGATTTCCTCAACAGGCTCCACTTCTTCAATGGGAATCGCGGCGGCTGGGGCAAAGTCGAGCAAGCCGCGAATTACATGGGGGCTTTGGTTAAGGCTGTTGACAGCGGCAGAGAACTGCTTGAAACGCGCATAATTGCCCTCACGGGTAGCCCATTGAAGCAGGTATATGGTTTCCGGGTTCCATGCGTGTTTTTCGCCCAGCTTGCGCCAGCGGTACTGGCCCACACTAGCGAGCAGGAAGTCCGGCGTGGTAAGCGTCTCGCTCATACGCGCCCAAGCGTCCCGTGCTGTATGGTAATCAGCAAGCGCCTCTGCCTCAAGTTCCGCGAAACCCGCGCCACCAATACGGCTCAGGGTTCCGGTGAAACATTTGTCTATAACTGCTTGACCCAAGCCAATGGCCTCAAACACCTGCGCCCCCCGGTACGAGCGGAGCGTACTTGTTCCCATCTTGGACATAACCTTGAGCATTGCCTTAGAAAGCCCTTTGAGATAAGACTTTCTCGCGTGGGCAAAGTCCCCGACCCGTCCGGCGTCTGGTCCCTGACAGAGCGCCTTGATAGAAGCCAGCGCTCCATAAGGCACAACCAGATCAGCGCCATAACCAAAGAGCAGGGCAAAGTGCATAATCTCACGAGGCTCGGCTGATTCTACGATGAGCGACGCCTTCATCCGCAGTCCTGCTTTAATCAGCCCGTGGTGAAGCGCGCCCACAGCCATCAGCGCCGGAATCGCGCAACGCCCAGCCTCTGGCGACAGACATGCACGGTCAGACAATGTGATCAGCGACGCGCCGTCGTTAATCGCCTTCTTCGCTTCGGCAAGCAAGCGATCTAGCGCCTGCTCCAGCGCGGACGCGGCGGTAATATCCGCGCCTCCCACCAGCGGCACATAGAACGTGGCGTCCAGAGTATGGGATTTAAATTCCTGCGGCGCGATGTTTTTCAGTCTTAGCAGGTCTTCCCGCGTCATAATCGGGTGCAAAACTTTTATTCTGCGGCAGTGTTCCGGCGTTTCCTCCAGTAGATCGCCCTGCGGACCTATAAAACTCGTCAGAGTCATAACCATGTCTTCGCGGATTGAGTCAATCGGCGGATTCGTAACCTGAGCAAACACCTGCTTGAAATAAGCGTAGACCCGCTGGCTCTTGTCGGAGAACACGGCAAGCGGGGTATCGGTTCCCATAGAACTGGTTGGTTCCTGACCAGTCTCGATCATGGGTATCAGAAGCCGCTCGCGGTCTTCCTGTGTATAGCCAGCGGCGCGTTCCATGAACAGGGTTTTCGGGGCTGACAGCGGAGTATCCGGCGTTACAATTGCCTCGCCAGTGGTGTCAGACATATCAAGCTCCTGCGGCAGCGTGATCACGCGCTTGGTCCATTCGGCAAAGGGCTTGGTCTGGCACACCGATCGTTTTGCCTCAGCATCGGGGATGATACGGCCTTCAAGCATATCCACAAGCAGGAGTTTCCCGGGTAGGAGGCGTCCCTTGTAAACCACTTCTTCCGGCTTAAAATCCTGTACGCCGGTTTCAGACGCCATCACAATCAGGTTATCCTTTGTGATGGTGTACCGCGACGGCCTCAGTCCGTTACGATCGAGAGTACCGCCCACATAGCGGCCATCGCAGAACACCATAGACGCTGGTCCATCCCACGGTTCCATCATGCAGGCGTGGTACTGGTAAAATTCCTTGAGTTCAACCGGAATGTTGTTCTTCTCGTTCCACGACTCTGGAATCAACATCATCAGCGCATGGGGCAGGCTTCGTCCGGCCATCATCAACAGTTCCAGCACATTATCAAAGCTGGCTGAATCACTCTTCTCCGGTTCAATGATGGGCAGGAGTTCCTGCCATTCAGCCGGAAACAGTGCTGACCGCGCTATCATCCAGAAACGGTTTCCTTTAATTGTGTTTATTTCGCCATTGTGGGCAATCATGCGGAAGGGCTGGGCAAGCGGCCAGTTCGGAAACGTGTTGGTTGAGAAGCGCGAGTGAATCAGCGCTACCGCTGTTTTAAGCGCCTCGTCTTCCAGTTCCGGGTAAAACAGCCGCAACTGCGCCGGCATCAACATTCCCTTATACACAATGGTCCGCGACGAAAGCGAAGGGAAGTACACACGCGCCGCTTTTAGCTCCTCATTCTCCATAACAAAGCGTTCAAACTTTTTTCTAAACGCATAAAGCCGGAACTCAAGGCCAAGCCCTTCCGCCTTTTCCGGCGTGATCGCGGCTGGTATCAAAAAAAGTTGCCGTATCAACGGCTCCACGCTGGCGGCTATCGAACCGAGCGCATCCCGATTGGTAGGTACATCGCGCCAAAGCGGTGTGAAGCCGCTGTCTTTTGCCAGCGCCGCGATTTTATCCGTGATTAACGCCTGTTGTTCCTCTGCTTTTGGGAAAAAGAGAAGGCCGGTTCCATATGTTCCGGGTTCAGAAATTTGCGTACACAGCTTTTTATAAAAATCATGGGGTATCTGCAAGAGAACCCCTGACCCATCACCAGTTTTGTTATCCGCGCTTTCCGCACCCCGGTGTTCCATTCGCTCCAGAACCTCAAGCCCCCGCCGAAGAATGTCGTGGGAAGCCCGGCCCTTGATGTCCGCGACAAACCCAATGCCGCAGGAATCATGCTCATCAGCCACTCGATATAAGCCCTGCGGGGCGCACTGGTCAGCCCCCTCCGCGTGTTCCATGAAATAAGCTCCTTATAAAAGTATTCTTGTTATAATACAAGTTACGCGGTCTCCTTTCAACAGGCCGGAACGCCCGAATCAACCGTAACAAAGCCCTTTGCCCGGTTCAACATGGTACTTGATAAAAAATGCTCAATCCAGCATACTCCGTTTAATTACTTATCTAGGGGGATATATGAACATTATTGAGATGTTTGAACAGAGCGCGGTACTCACCCTGCTGGGAATGGGCGTGGTGTTCGGGTTTCTGATCATTCTTGTTGTGGCGATCTCTTGCATGGGGAAGATCGTTCACACCATGGGCTTGGATAAAGAACCGGAAGTCGCAAAGCCGAAAGCGCCGTTGCCCTCGCCTGCTGTTGCAGCGGCGAGCGTCGTCGCTAACCAAGATTCTGCGATAACCGCCGCTATCAGCGCCGCGGTTAGCACTTATCGAAAAAACCATAATTAAAGTTATAAGGAGATAAACATGGCTAAAGTTCAACTTACCGATCTGGTGTTGCGAGACGCGCACCAATCACTATTCGCTACTCGTATGGTTACGGCGGATATGTTGCCGATTGCCGATAAGCTCGATAAAATCGGGTACTGGGCGCTGGAAGCGTGGGGCGGGGCGACCTTCGACTCGTGTATTCGCTTCCTCAACGAAGACCCTTGGGAGCGCCTGCGGAAACTCAAGGTTGCTCTGCCTAAAACCCCGATCATGATGCTACTGCGAGGGCAGAATCTGCTGGGCTATCGCCACTATGCTGATGATGTCGTAGACAAGTTCGTTGAAAAGGCCGCTGAAAACGGCGTTGGCGTCTTCCGCATCTTCGACGCCTGTAACGACCCGCGTAATCTCAAACGCGCCGCTGACGCTGCCAAGAAGACCGGTAAGCACGTCCAGATGGCCATTTCCTACGCGACTACGCCGTACCACACCAAGGAAATCTATGCTGACCTTGCCAAGTCCTACGCCGACTTTGGCGCGGACTCCATCTGTATCAAGGATATGTCCGGCTTACTCAAGCCCTATGAAGCCTATGCCCTCGTCAAGGCGATCAAGGCGAAAGTTGATATTCCTGTGGAGATTCATACCCACGCAACCACCGGCCTTTCAGTTGCCAGCCTCGTGAAGTCGGCTGAAGCCGGGGCTGAACTGCTGGATACGACTATCTCATCAATGTCGATGGGAACCAGCCACAGTCCCACCGAAACCATCGTTGAGGCGTTCAAAGGCACGGAATACGATACTGGCCTTGACATTATCGCTCTGCTCGAAATCGCCGCCTACTTCCGCGATGTCCGCAAGAACTACGCGAAGTTCGAGTCCAGCTTCCTCGGCGCTGATACCCGTATTCTCGCGTCACAGGTTCCCGGTGGTATGCTGTCAAACCTCGAAAACCAGCTCAAGGAACAGGGCGCGAGTAACAAGATTGACGCGGTACTCAAGGAAATTCAGGTTGTCCAGAAAGACTGCGGCTATATCCCCCTTGTTACCCCGACCAGTCAAATCGTAGGCACTCAGGCTGTGTTTAACGTGCTGTTCGGTCGCTACGAGAAGCTCACGTCTGAAACCGCTGACTTGGTAACCGGTCGTTACGGGGCGCTTGCCGCGCCCGCGAATCCTGAACTGGTGAAGAAGGCGCTTATCCAAAACAAGTACGACGCGGTACTTACGGCGCGTCCGGCTGACTCAATCCCCAACGAGTTCGCCAAAATCGAGGCTGAGGCAAAGGCGGTCGGCGCAAATAGCGTTGAGGATGTCCTTACCTATGCGATGTTCCCCAAGGTCGCGCCGAATTTCTTCAGGGATCGCGCAAAAGGTCCGGTGGATTCCGCCTCCTTTGCGGTGAAGCCCCCCGCGCCGCCGGCTCCGGTCCCCGCTCCAAAACCCGCGTCTAATGAATCGGCAAAGTATGTGGTGAACGTGAACGGCGCTGACTATAACGTTATCGTGAAACCCACCACTGGCGAGTTCTCGGTATCAGCCGCGCCTGTCGCTCAGGCAGCCGCTCCCGCTGCCGCTCCGGTTCCCGCCGCGCCCACAGGCGGCGCGGTCGTTGTCGCGCCTGTCGCAGGCACTCTGCTCAAGCATCAGGTCAGCGAAGGCGCACAGGTGGCGTCCGGCGATACCATTATCATCATTGAATCAATGAAGATGGAACTGGAAATCAAAGCTACCGCCGCTGGTAAAGTGCGCTTCCTCGTTCCCGCTGGTACGCAGATCGCCTCCCAGCAGCCCATCGCAGAAATAAACTAAGAGGGGAACGATATGTTGAATAGAAAAGTTGATCCTATCTGGGTGCTGAAAGGGTGTATAATCATGGCCGTCGTCGCTTTCGCGTTTTCCGCATTCAGCGCTTCTTTCGCTCCCAGAGCCATGGCTCAAAGTTCACCGTCCGCTTCTGTCGATAATCTGCCTTCATTCAGGAATATGGGCGGCATTATCCCCAACAGCGAGAATCTGCCCCAGGTAGATTTCCTGAGTTTTATCAGAAACATTGCCAGTACCACCGGTATCTACGCTTTTATTAACAAAATAACCACCGGTGAAACCCCGTCGGGTCTGCCCATCACCATCTTTGGCTGGCAGGAACTCCTCATGGTTGTTGTGGGCTTCGTGGTGGTGTATCTGGGCGCGGCCAAAGGCTTTGAGCCTCTGCTTTTGGTGCCAATCGGGTTCGGCATTATCTTCGTGAATATTCCCGGCGCGGGAATGGGGGATGCGGGGGTATGGAACGAGGAACTGCATCTCTTTGAGCATCAGGGTTTCCTTACTACGATCTACAACGCCGGAGTGGGGAACGAATTCTTTCCGCTCATCATCTTCATCGGCATAGGGGCCATGACCGATTTCGGACCCCTGATTGCCAATCCCAAGACCGCCCTGTTGGGCGCGGCTGCCCAGTTCGGGGTGTTCTCCACCCTGTTCTTCATCAGCATCGCCAACTTCCTGCCGGGAGTGGCCTTTAACCTCAAGGAAGCCTGCTCGGTGGCCATCATAGGCGGCGCCGACGGTCCCACGACGATTTACATCGCCGCGAAGCTCGCGCCTCACCTCCTAGCCACGGTAGCAGTGGCGGCTTATTCCTACATGGCTCTGGTGCCTCTGATCCAGCCGCCCATCATGCGGGCGCTGACCTCGAAAAAGGAACGGCTCATCAGGATGCGGCAGCTCAGGCCGGTTTCCAAGATCGAGAAGATCGTCTTTCCTATGGTGGTGTTCAGCCTTAGCCTCCTCCTGATCCCGTCTGCTTCGCCCCTGATCGGCTGCCTCATGTTCGGCAACTTTATTAGGGTCATTGGCGTGGTAGATCGGCTTTCCAATACAGCCCAGAACGAGCTCTTGAACATCGTGTCCCTCTTCCTCTCCCTGGGCGTTGGCAGCCAGATGACCCCGGAAAAGTTTCTCAACCCCTCGTCTCTCATCATCGTGGTGATGGGCTTGGTGGCTTTTGGTATCGCCACTGCCACGGGCGTGCTGGTAGCCAAGTTCATGAACCTCTTCCTGAAAGAGAAGATCAATCCCCTCATCGGTTCCGCCGGAGTTTCGGCTGTGCCTATGGCCGCCCGTGTTTCCAACAAGGTCGGTCTTGATGAAGACCCCGGTAACTTTGTCCTTATGCACGCCATGGGTCCCAATGTGGCGGGCGTCATTGGCACCGCAATCGCGGCGGGCGTGATGATTGCCGTTTATGGTTGATTGCTAGCCTTATTCGGAAACCTCGCTAACGATACGTCGTTGGCAAAGGTTCCGAATAAGCGCTTCATATCTTAAAAACATTACCAAGAAACAGTATACCCAACATATGTTCTACAATTCTCGCGCCATAGGGTGAAACCGGGAATCACCTATTTGGTCCGTGTGTCTCTGGCACCGGTACATGCGTCTGGCACCTTGCTCTTGTGTCTCTGGCACCCGCCTTTGTGTCTCTGGCACCTTGCTCTTGTGTCTCTGGCACTGGCTCTTGTGTTTCTGGCACCAGTCTCTGTGTTTCTGGCACCAGACCATGCGCCTCCGACACCGGCATGTATGTTTCTGGCACCAGACCATGCGCCTCCGACACCGGCATGTATGTTTCTGGCACCGGTCTCTGTGCCTCTGGCACCAGCCTTTATGCCTCTGACACCAGTCTGTGCGTCTCT
>JAITFA010000038.1 GCA_031281685.1 Treponema sp.
GGGCTAAGGTCTCTGGCACTCACGTCTCTGACACCTACGTCTGACCCCGCGTCTGTGGCACCCTGTGTGCTGGTGCCACAGACACCGGCGCTGTCTAAGGTCTCTGACACCTACGTCTGTGGCACCTTGTGTGCTGGTGCCACAGACACGGGCGCTGGGCTAAGGTCTCTGACCCCACGTCTGGCACCGCGCAAATATCTCTGGCACTCACGTCTCTGACACCCTGTACTGGTCAGAGACACCAGCACAGGGCTAAGGTCTCTGGCACCGCGCAAGTATCTCTGGCACCTACGTCTCTGCTGCAATGCCGGTCTGGAAGCACAAACTTGAAAAGCTGGAATACACAGTGATAGTCTAAAGAGTATGAACAGAATCATAGTTAAAACCCAGGACGGCGATGTCAAAATCAGCCGCCACATTTACGGACACTTTTCCGAGCATCTGGGACGCTGTATTTACAACGGGTTTTGGGTAGGAAACGACCCGGAAGCGGCAGCGGCAATACCTAACACACGGGGCATACGGAACGATATCGTTGCCGCCCTCAGGCGCATCAAAATCCCCAACCTCCGCTGGCCCGGCGGCTGCTTTGCCGACGAGTACCACTGGAAGGACGGCATTGGTCCCCGGCAAGCTCGCCCCACCATGATCAACACCAACTGGGGCGGCGTTACCGAAGACAACAGCTTTGGTACCCATGAGTTTCTTGACCTGTGCGGACAGTTGGGGTGCGAGCCGTATATCTGCGGCAACGTGGGAAGCGGCACAGTACAGGAACTGTCCCAGTGGGTCGAATACTGCAACTTTGACGGGATAAGCCCTATGACCGAACTCCGCCGCAAAAACGGTCGCGCCGAACCGTGGAAGGTAAGGTTTTGGGGTATCGGCAACGAAAACTGGGGCTGCGGCGGCAACATGACGGCGGAGTTCTATGCCGACAACTACCGCCGGTACGCGACCTACGCCCGGAACTACGGGGATGCCCGGATTTACAAAATCGCCTGCGGAGCCAGTGATTTTAATTACGACTGGACCAGGGTGTTGATGGAAAAAGCCGGCGGGCAGATGGACGGCCTTTCCATTCATTATTACACAATTCCCGGTGAGTGGGCGAAAAAGGGTTCTGCCACGGAATTTGCCGAAGCCGAATGGTACATCACCATGCAAAAAGCAGCGGGTATGGATGAGCTGGTGTGTAAGCACAGCGCCATCATGGACGAGTTTGACCGCAAGCGCAGGGTCGGCCTTGTGGTGGACGAATGGGGAACTTGGCTCGACGTGGAACCGGGAACCAACCCCGGCTTTCTCTATCAGCAGAACACCATGCGGGATGCGCTGGTGGCAGGGCTTCACTTCAACGTCTTCAACAATCACGCCGAGCGCGTGTATATGGCTAATATCGCCCAGACAATCAACGTGCTGCAATCGGTCATGCTTACCGAGGGGTCAAAGATGATCCTCACACCCACCTACCATGTGTTCGATCTGTACAAGGCTCACCATGACGCGGTGAAGCTGCCGGTGTATGTGGAAAGTGAAACCACAGGCGGGCTTCCCGCCCTCAGCGCCAGCGCGTCGGAAGACAGCGAGGGCAGGATTCACGTTTCCCTTACCAATATTGATGTGAAGCAAGAGCAGGACCTCAAGATCGAGTTGCGGGGTCTGACCTTAAGCCCGTCAATAAACGTCGCGGGGCAAATCCTTTCATCAGAGAACATGACGGCTCACAACACCTTCGACAAACCGGACATGGTAAAGGTTAAGGATTTCAACGCCGTGTCAGTATCAGGCGCTCGTCTTGCGGTAACGCTTCCGCCTATGTCCGTGGTAACTCTGGAACTGGCATGACCGAGACCAAGCCGCCCTGCCCTCGCTGCGGCAAGGCGTCTCTTATGATGACTGCAGCCCGCGTTGCGGAGCTTGTGGCGGCGATTCCCATTGAACCGTCCCTTCGCGTTAGCCCCGCCGCGTACGAGGCGAGGCTTGAGCGATGCGCTTCCTGCGCCGCTTTACGGGAGAATCTGCTCTGCGCGTGGTGCGGTTGCTTTGTGCAGTTCCGGGCAAGGCCAAAGGCAGGCTACTGCCCGAATCCCGCGGGGAATAAGTGGCAGGATACTTAGGGAACATGGTATTCCTTCTCAATAACAAATCGTTACGAATTCGCTTGACAGGATCGTGGAGCCATGCTTAATTGAACTTACATTGCCGGTCCCATTCCGGGACCGCTTGGCATGGAGCGTAAGGCTCCGTGATCTTTTCATTTTTTTGAGGAGGAATACCATGAAAAGAGGTATTTCATTGGCGCTTTGCGCCGCGCTTGTTTCTACCGCTGCGTTTGCTGCCGGCGGAAACCAGCAGTCGTCAAGCAGTAGCGGGGCTGCCAGCGACAGCAGAACCGAACTCCGTGTATTGAACTACACGGACCTTTCAGGAGCGAATGCTTCCGCGGGTGTTGCGCGTATCTGGGATGGATTCGCACAGGCGAATCCTGACATTAGGGTTGTCCGGGAAGACCTGTACAACGAGCCGTTCCATGAGAAGACCTCGGCTTATGCCGCCTCTGGTCAGCTCCCTGACGTGGTGTATCTGTGGCCAGCAGGCCGCTCTTCCAACTTGCATAACAACCATCTGCTGAAAGACCTGTCGTCTCTGGTAAAGCAGGACGGCTTGGACAAGGTGCTTTCACCCGCCGCGCTTGACGTTTCTGGTCAGGCCGCCGGCTACCTTGCCATGCTCCCCATGACCGTTACCTCCAGCCACGCCTTCTTTGTGAACCTCGAAGTGCTGAACGCCGCTGGACTCAAGCCCGCAACCACCTACGCTGAACTCAAGGCTCAGGTGCCGGTACTCAAGGCTTTGGGCAAAGAGACGGTCATCATGGACAACCAGAGCGACTGGGTTATGCAGTCCTGTCTCTTTTCCGCGATAGCCGGACGCTTTGGCGGCGCGGGCTGGGAGAAGAAGATACTCAATGGTCAGGCGAAGTTCACGGATGCGGACTTTGTCGCTGCCCTCACCTTCATCAAGACCCTCTATGACGACGGCGTTCTTCAGCAGTCTTCACTGAGCGCGGCGTATGGCGACGGACTGGGCCGCTTTGCCAATGGCGAAGGCGCGTACCTCATTGACGGGGATTGGCGTGTTGCCGCGTTTATTACTGACCAGACCAGCAAACAGGCGATCATTCCCCCGGCGCGCCAGGGCAATTTCATCATGACCGTGTTCCCGGACATCGCGGAAGCCAAGCTCAACAAGTCAACATCCGTTACCCTCGGCACTGGCTACGGCATCAGCGCGTCTGTTCCCGCTGGTTCCGCCAAAGAACAGGCTGCGTGGAAGCTCATCAAGTGGATTACTAGCAACGAAATCCAGACCTTCCAGCTTGAGACCGGCGCTATCTCCACACCCGTGAATACCACGGTTGATGCGTCCAAGCTGAATCTTGAGCCTTTGCAGAGACAGGCCGCCAACTTCTCCAGCCAGTACACCACCGGCACCGCTGTATTCGACGCCGCGTTTGACGCTGGTGTTGCGACCGTGTGCAACATTGGCTTGCAGGAGATCGGACTTGGTTCCAAGACGCCCCAGCAAGTAGCTCAGGAAATCCAGCGCGCCTATGACGCCTGGAAAGCCAAGAACTAGCAATAGCTAGGAAACCATGCGTTATAAAGAAAAGGCTGTCCGTTGTGGTCAGCCTTTTCTTTTCGCAATGTTATAAGGAGTAACAAACCTTGAAAAATCTAACGTCAAAAAGTGAGGAGCGGGCTTCGTACCTGTTGCTGGCGCTACCCGCAGTCATCATCTACTTCTCTGTTGTCGCCTTCCCAACGGTGTTTTCAGTAGTGCTTAGTTTAAGCAACTACAACGGAGGGAAAATCTTTGGCAATCCCAACATCAAACTGGTGGGACTGGAAAGCTATGTGGAAATCTTCACCAACCCCAACGGTTACTTCTGGCTTGCGCTGCAAAACAATATGCTCATCGTGCTGGTGTCGGTGTTAGGCCAGATTCCCCTGGGCTTTATCCTTGCCTACATCCTTTCGCGTAAGCTGGTGCGAGGCGTGGACTTCTTCCAAACCGTCATATACCTGCCGAATGTCATCTCCGCGGTCATCATCGGTATCCTGATGAAGAACTTTTTCCTCAATTCAAGCAGCGTCTGGATGCAGATACTCAGGATATTCAACCCGCAGGCGCAGTTTTCCATCAATCAGTACCCCATGGTACCAGTGCTGATCGTCATGCTCTGGATGTATACCGGCACGTACGTCGTCATCTTCCTCGCCAACATACAGCGTATCGATGTTTCCATCATTGAGGCGGCAAAGATTGACGGCGCGAGTGAGGCTCAAGTGTTGCGCTACATCACGATGCCCGCCCTGTCCGGGGTAATCGTTACCTGCGCCATTCTTGCCATATCCGGCTCGCTCAAGTCCTATGACCTGCTCTACGTTATGACCAACGGCGGTCCCGCGAACCGTACCAGCGTCCTGTCGTTGTATATGTACATGATGGCATTCCGGGGCGCGCCCAATTACCCGCTGGCAAACGCGATCTCAACAGTCATGGTGCTTATCAGCTTCGTGCTTATCGCGCTTACCAAGTCGGTCGAAAAACGCTACGGCGGAAAGGAGTAACTTATGGCTGACGTACGAAAAGGCCCGCTCTGGGTAAAGATTATCATTTATATCGTGATGGCGGCTTTTGCTATCATGGCGATCTACCCGATCTTCTGGCTCATTGTCCAGTCGTTCAAGACTACACAGGAGTATATCACGTCGAGCAAGCTGGCTTTGCCCAAGTTGTGGTACTTTGACAACTACCCTTACGCATGGCGCATGGCAAACCTAGGTGGAATGTTGTTAAACAGTATGTTCTACACGTTTATCACGGTTGCTGCGGTGATTCTGCTGGGGACTATGGCGGGTTTTGCCTTTGCGCGTATCCCGTTTAAGGCAACGCCGATCCTGCACGGCATGTTCATCGTGGGCATACTGCTGACCCTGCAATCGATCATGGTGCCGCTCTTTCTTATGACCAACGCCGTTGGTTTATACGACACGCGCCTCGGCGTACTCATTCCCTACATTGGGCTGGGCTTGCCGATGGCGGTGTACCTTTCCACTGAGTTTTGCCATAGCATTCCGATGGCGCTGGTTGAGTCGGCGCGTATTGACGGGGCGAAGTACCTGCAAATCTTTGGCTCCATCGTGTTTCCGATGCTTGCGCCTGTGGCAATGACCATTGGTATTATGAGTTTCTCCGGCACATGGAACGAGTTCATGCTGATAAACATTCTCACCTCCAGCGACTCGATCAAGTCATTGCCGGTGGGCATCAACAAGTTTGCCGGCGCTCTTGCCACAGACTACGGCAAGCAGTTCAGCGCTCTGGTTATCGGTATGGTTCCGATGGTGGCGTTCTACCTCACCTTCCGTAAGCAGATCACCAAGGGCGTCGCAGCCGGCGCGGTGAAAGGTTAAGTTCGTTGCGTATCTGGCGGCGGAGTTCAAGGGTACAA
>JAITFA010000058.1 GCA_031281685.1 Treponema sp.
AGACGGTAGTGTCAGATGTGGGTACCAGAGACAGTGGCGTCAGACGTGAGTACCAGAGACATGGTGTCTTAACCGCACGGTTCCGGGTACCAGAGACAGTGGTGTCAGAGACATTTGTCTTAACCGGAAATGTGGGTGTCAGAGACGTTGGTGTCAGACATCGGTGCCAGAGACGTGGGTGTCAACCGTGCGGCTCAAGATGGTTGAGCCGTCCTGTACAAAAGTATTGACAGCTTCCCTTTGACATCGTATCGTATTCAGGAAAATAAACCCTGCGCCCTCAGTCTTATACCCCAATGGGCGAGGTATTAAACCCCACTGTAGGCGCTGAGTCGCGCTCAATATGAGCGTGTGAATCAAAACAAGCACATTAGGAGTGTTTATGAAACTGATTTTTTTAGGACCGCCCGGAGCGGGCAAGGGTACTCTCGCCGCCAAAGCTGTGGACATCTGCAAGGTTCCACATATCAGCACCGGCGCGATCTTCCGCGAAGCCATTGCCGCAAAAACCCCGCTGGGGCTGAAGGTTAAGGCAATCATCGACGCTGGCAAACTCGTTGACGACGACACCACCATTGCCCTGGTGAAGGAGCGCCTTGCTCAGGCTGACGCTCAAGCCGGCTACATCCTCGACGGCTTCCCCCGCACCATTCCCCAGGCAGAGGCTCTCGCAACCTTCTCCACTGTGGACAAGGTGGTGAACTTCGACATTCCCGACAATACCATACTGGAACGTCTGTCGGGTCGTCGCGTCTGTCGTGCATGTGGGGCTAACCACCACGTTGTGTTCAGCAAGCCGAAGCAGGACGGCGTTTGCGACGCCTGTGGCGGCGAACTCTACATCCGCGACGATGACAAACCCGAAGCCATCCAGAAGCGCCTTGAGGTTTACCGCGCCCAAACCGCGCCTCTCATTGATTTTTACCGCGACAAGGGCGTACTGGTTGATGTTGACGCCAGCCCAGCTGTTGATGAAGTGGTCGCAAACTTCAAAAAAGCCCTAGTTATATAGGTGAGAGTGTCTCCCCCGCATAGTGGGGAGCATCTCCCCCGCATAGACTATGGAGGATTGAAGAGAATTGAAACTAAACCTGTTACTACTACTGTGTGTTATAAACATTGCGCCGGTTTCGGCGCAAATGCTGAACTTTAAGCCGTTTACCTCGTTTCGTGTACTTGAAACAAGGTACTTTGAGATCATCTTTCCAGAGGCTTCGTGGCAAACAGCGGAACGTGTCGCTGGTTTCGCCGACGGCGTGTATGAGCGGGTGTCGGCGCTTCTGGGTATCAGCCTTAAACGAAAAATGCCGGTAGCAATAACGCCGCATACAGACCAATTCAACTCGTATATGCGTTCCGCGCCCTATCCCCACATCATGCTCTTTGACACGCCGACTGATCCCAATGACTTTGCCGCGTTTGAAAACACGCTGGAAAGCGTATTCCTGCATGAGCTTACTCACTCCATTTCCCTGAGCAGCCGCAGTCCCCCGCTTCAGGTCATGTATGACATCTTCGGCGGCTGGTACGACCTCACTCAGTTTACCGCGCCACTGTTCATGGTAGAGGGCGTTGCCGTAGCTTTTGAGAGCCTTGACGGGTTTGGCCGCGCCAATGACCCGCTCACGAGGCAGGCGCTGCGGCAAGCCATCATTGACAATACGTTCCTAACGCCGTTTCAGGCGTCGGGCGTCTACGATTACCCGCCGAGCGGCGCTTGGTATGAGTACGGCGGGCTGTTTTCAGCGTGGTTGATTAAACAGTACGGCATGGAGAAGTACGCGGAACTCTGGCAGCGCATGGGTGGTGAGTATCACTTTTCATTTTTCTTCTATAACAACGGCTTTTTTCATAGCTTTACCAATGTATACGGCATGGCGTTTCTGGACGCATGGCAGAGCTTTCAGGACTCTTTGCGCCTTGACGGAGTCGCTGACAACAGCGTCGGCATTGTGCGTGGTGGCGAGGCGCTGATTTCCGCCATTGACACGGGCGGCGGCAAGGTCTTTGCGCTGGACATCATCGCGGGTGCGCTTGTCGCCTTTGATCCAATGACCGGACGCAGCCGCAACTCCTCGATCATTGACACCTCAAGCTACGACCTCGACGTATCGACGGATGGAAGCCTCGCATTGGTGTCCTCATACCGCTACACCGAAGACCTTGCAGCCGCCATTGTTACTGAATACAACACCCGCAACGGCTGGGGAACCGGTCGCTCATGGAGCAATCTGTATCAGGGTCACTACTTCCGTGACGGCGTTATTGGCTTGAGTTCCACGCGCCATCTTAATAACCTAGTCTTTCGCTCTGGCAATGGCGACGAGGAAGTGCTGTTGATGGGTAACGAAAGTCTCATCCTCGCCAGCCCCCGCGCCGTAAACGACACATGGATCGCCTTTGTCGCGGCGCGTAACGGCATACGCGAACTCTGCCTGTACAACTACGATACTAAGACTGCCTACACGCTCTCGTCTGGCACTGACGACGCCGAGCGCTGGCGTTATATGCGTTTTCTTCAGGCAAGCGAAGGACGCCTGCTCTTTGGCTTTAACCACGACGACCGGTTCTACAAACTCGGCGCCATAGACCTGCGCGAGCTTGGCGATGAACCGGTGTCTGGCGACTTTAGCGTGGTGTTTAGCGCGTGCGACTTTTCCGGCGGCGTGTCGCTGCCCGTGCTGCTTGGCAACGAGGTGTATTACCGCGCCGCGTTCTCGACATGGGACGCGCTGGCGCGTTACCCGGAGGCGGGCGATGCGCTGTCGGGCGTTCACGCGCCGCTTCTGTTCACGCGCTGGGAAACAACGCCGTCGCCCGCGAATATCCCCGCTGTTTATGGAACCATGACCTTGCCTACCACGCGCTATAACCCGCTTGCCTACATGAACCCGTTTCAGTTTTGGCTGCCTTTGCCCCTCATATCAGTAAACGCGAAGTCTGCGCTTAGCTTTGACGGCTTCGGTATTATGTCGCTGATGATGGACCCCACTGATACTAACCTCGTCGAGCTGGAAGCATACATGAACATCCGCGACCTCATGGGCGCTTTCAGTATTCAGTGGACTACGCTTGGATTTGGCTTTCCCCTGACCTTTGAGGCAAGCGACAGCATCAACAAAACCCAAGTCATACCCTATCGCCGTACCTTTGCCGGCATACAAGCCGCGTCGTCGTGGGGACTCAGGCTTGGCGCGACTGTGAGCCTCATTGCCAATGACCCGCTCAACAGTTCCAATGTGTACACATGGGGATATGAGGAGCCGATCTATACCTTCAGCGCCGGTCTTGATCTTAACGCCCTGCGCCGGTTCCGCTGGCAGTTGTTCGGGAATGGCGTTTCGCTGAACACGACCGTCCGGTACACCCTGCCGCAAGAGACCATCGGCGTTGAGGAACGCCTGAGCGCCGCCTTTGAGCTGTTCCGGCTGAAGCTGTCGCTCTATTACGCATGGAGCAGCGCCGCCAACCTCGACCTGTACGGCAGGTCGCTGAACCACGAAAACGACTATATCGGCGGTTCGTTATTTAGCGATGTCGCTTCGCTTGAATACTCAACGGAATACATCCGCTGGCTTTCATGGCTTGCTGGCGGCGAGGCGGAACTCAAACTTTTTTCGCTGGACATTCAGAAAAACCTCGGTCATTTGTATTACAACCGCCTGTACAGCACACTTGCATACCGGAGCGTGTTCTACAACGCTGACGAAACCGCCTTCCCTGATAGCGAGGTCCCGCCGGGCATATCTCTGACACCGCCCCTGCTTCCCGCTGCTGGCTATCGCCTCGCCCAATCGCTGGTTTTGCGCCTCGGCATGACCATATCGAGCGTCATTATTACTGCCACGCCCCTGCGTTTCACGCCCTATCTCTGGGGCGCGTGGAAAATCTCGGACCCGCAAGAGTGGAGCGATAATCTTGTGCTGGGATTTGGCTTATCATTGACGCTGTAATTCCGCATTTCTGCCCTTGCGCGAAAAAGCCTCCTCCTCCGAACTCCGATGTCCGAGTTCCGAACTTCAATGAGCTAGTTCCGAACTCCGATGTCCGAGTTCCGAACTTCAATGAGCTAGTTCCGAACTCCGATGTCCGAGTTCCGAACTCCAATGAGCTAGTTCCGAACTTCAATGAGCTAGTTCCGAACTCCGAGTTCCGAGTTCCGAACTCCAATGAGCTAGTTCCGAACTCCGATTTCCGAGTTCCGAACTTTGAGTTGCTGGTTCCGAACTTCAATGAGCTAGTTCAGAACTTCGATGTCCCGGTTCTTAACTCTGGTGATTTTAGGGAATAGCGACGCTTACCTAAAAAACTCAAAGCTCGGACTTCTAAAGTATTGACAGTTTTGCTTAGCTATATTATAGCTAAGTAAATATAGATAAAAAAATATCTATACCAAAAGATTTCTATGAATGTAAGGAGGGACGAATATGGATTCGACTCTGTATGAAACAGTCGAAGATGTCGCTGGTCTTGAACGCGCCCTTGCGCGGGTTCGGGAAGCGCAGCGCATCTTCGCGGGCTTTAGTCAGCAGCAGGTGGACAAAATCTTCTTTGCCGCAGCAGAGGCCGCCAACCAGTCACGCATCACGCTCGCCAAGATGGCGGTACAGGAAACTGGTATGGGGGTGATTGAGGATAAGGTTATCAAAAACCACTTCGCGGCTGAGTACATCTACAACGCTTACCGGAACACGCAGACCTGCGGCGTCATTGAGGAGGACGCGGTGTACGGCATCAAGAAGATCGCCGAGCCTATCGGGGTGATCGCGGCAGTTATCCCCACGACTAATCCCACTTCCACGGCGATTTTCAAGTCACTGCTTGCCCTGAAAACGCGCAACGGCATCATTTTCTCGCCGCACCCCCGCGCAAAACGCTGTACCAATGAGGCCGCTCGTATCGTGCTTGAGGCGGCAGTTGCCGCAGGCGCGCCGGAAGGTATCATCGGCTGGATCGATGTGCCGAGCCTTGAACTGACCGACCGTGTAATGAAAGACGCGGACATCATCCTCGCAACAGGCGGTCCCGGCATGGTGAAAGCCGCCTATTCTTCAGGCAAACCTGCCCTCGGCGTAGGTTCAGGTAACACGCCCGCCGTCATCGACGACAGCGCGGATATACTGCTCGCGGTCAATTCGATCATCCATTCCAAAACGTTTGACAACGGCATGATCTGCGCGTCCGAGCAGTCGGTCATAGTTCTTAACGATGTATACGATAAGGTGAAGCAGGAATTCGCCGCGCGCGGGTGCTATTTCCTTTCACCCGAAGAAACCGAAAAAGTTCGCAAGACCATCATTATAAACGGGGCGCTGAACGCGAAGATCGTTGGACAAAAGGCAACGACCATTGCCAGACTCGCCGGCGTTACGGCGCCAGACACCACCAAGATTCTCATTGGCGAAGTGGAGCGTGTTGACTTTGGGGAAGAGTTCGCCCACGAGAAGCTCTCCCCGGTGCTTGCCTTCTATCGCGCCAAAGACTTTGAGGACGCGATAAACAAAGCCGACTCCCTTGTGAAAGACGGCGGTTACGGGCATACCTCATCGGTGTATCTCAACGAGCATACCCAGCAGGCGAAACTCGCCGCGTTCAGTGAGCGCATGAAGACCTGCCGTATACTTGTGAACACGCCCTCGTCCCACGGCGGCATCGGCGACCTGTACAACTTCAAGCTGCCACCTTCACTCACCCTGGGCTGCGGCACATGGGGCGGCAACTCGGTGGGTGAAAACGTGGGGGTAAAGCATCTCATCAACATCAAAATTGTGGCGGAGCGGAGGAAAAATATGCTGTGGTTCAGAACGCCTGAAAAAATCTATACCAAAAAAGGCTGTCTGCCCGTGGCCCTTAATGAACTCAAGGATGTCATGGGTAAGAAACGCGCCTTCATCGTTACCGATTCCTTTCTTTACAAGAATGGTTATACCAAGGGCATCACGGACAAACTTGACGAATTAGGCATAGTTCACTCGGTATTCTTCAATGTAGAGCCTGATCCCACGCTTGCCTGCGCCCGCGAAGGCGCCGCGTTTATGACCGAGTTTGTACCGGACGTGATCATCGCGCTCGGCGGCGGCTCGGCTATGGATGCGGGCAAGATCATGTGGGTACTCTATGAACACCCCGAAGCCGACTTTCAGGACATGGCCATGCGCTTTATCGACATCAGGAAGCGCGTCTACACGTTCCCGAAGATGGGCGAAAAAGCCTACTTCATCGCCATCCCCACCTCAGCCGGCACAGGAAGCGAAGTTACGCCATTCGCCGTCATCACCGATGAAAAGAGCGGCATCAAGTACCCGCTTGCCGACTATGAACTTTTGCCTGATATGGCAATCGTTGACGCAGACCTCATGATGAACGCGCCCAAAGGCTTGACGAGCGCCTCTGGCATCGACGCCCTTACCCACGCGCTTGAAGCCTATGCCTCAATGATGGCCACGGATTACACTGACGGCTTGGCTTTACGCGCCATGCGCCTCATCTTCGACTACCTCCCCGCCGCATACAACAACGGTCCACATGATCCCGTAGCCCGCGAGAAAATGGCGGACGCGGCAACCATCGCGGGCATGGCTTTTGCCAACGCCTTCCTCGGCGTCTGTCACTCCATGGCGCACAAACTTGGCGCATTCCACCACATCCCGCACGGCATTGCCAACGCGCTCCTAATCAGCGAAGTGCTTCGGTTCAACGCCTGTGAAGCTCCGCCCAAGATGGGAACCTTCCCCCAGTACGACCACCCGCACACCCTGCGCCGCTATGGTGAAGTCGCTGAGTTCCTGGGTCTCAAGGGCAAGGACGACAAAGAAAAACTGGAATTGCTCATCAAGGCTGTCGAAAAACTCAAAGACACGATAGGCATCAAGAAAACCATCAAGGACTACGGCATTGACGAGCAGAACTTCCTTGAACGCCTTGATGATATGAGCGAGAAGGCTTTTGACGATCAATGTACCGGCACAAACCCCCGTTACCCCCTGATCGCTGAAATCAAACAGATGTATCTCAACGCCTACTATGGCAGAGATAGCGAAGCGGCAACGAAGTTGTCAAAAGGAGCGGCTGTATGAGTTACAACCTTACCAAGCTCATCGCGGACAGGCCGAACAAAAAAATCTACCGCGATGGCAACAAGACCATAAAAATCTTCAACGAAGATTTCTCGGCAGCCAATGTGCTGAACGAGGCGCTGAATCTCGCGTATGTCGGCGAGACTGGCCTAGCCGTTCCGCGCCTGATCGAAGTAACCAAAATCGACGGCAAATGGACGCTTGTCGTCGAGTACGTTGAGGGAACAACGCTTGATGAGCTTATGGAGCAGAACCTCGATAAAACCACTGAGTACATGGAACGTTTTGTTGATATTCAGATCAATATGCACCGCTTCTCAGCTCCCGGTCTGAAACGCCACAAAGAGAAGATGCATACCAAGATACGCCAGAGCGGTCTTGACGCGACTCAGCGCTATGAACTGCACACCCGCCTTGACAGCCTTCCTGACATCGACCACCTCTGCCACGGCGACTTCAATCCCAGCAACATCGTGATCACGGACAAGGACGAGGCGTACATCATTGATTGGGCGCACGCCACCCATGGCGATCCAGCGGCGTGCGCGGCGCGTACCTTCTTGCTCTTCACCCTCAAAGGCCGCGACGAGCTTGCCAACCAGTACCTCGCCCTGTTCTGCAAGAAGACCGACACCGCTCGCCAGCACGTAGAGAAGTGGATACCAATAGTCTCTGCTTCCCAGCTCGTGAAGGGCAAACCGGAAGAGCGCGACGTTCTTCTCAAGTGGGCGACTGTCGTAGACTACGAATAGACCCCTAGCGCGGGGCATTGCTGGTCAATGCCTCACGCTAGGGAATTTTTCTAAAAATTTGCATCTATTGTGGATGTGATAAAGAATCCCCGCCGTGAATACGAGGCTTGAATCCAGAATCAGGCGGCGCAATGCCACCCGTAACCACCATGTTTAAAAGGTACCGGACGCCTCCGTATCACCTTTTCTCCTGCGTGGCATACCTTACAAACCAGCAACCTGAATCATTTCTTGCGCTTTGCGTGTAAAGTCCGCGAATTAACACGGATTTACTGGATTAGGAACGATAAAAAATCAACGGTAATCCGTGAAAATCCGCAGATGGTACTAACTGGTTTCTTAACCCCCAATGTTACCACTTTATTGTAAACGCTTTGAGCTGGAGATTTAAAAGAAATGGTTAGCATAGGCTTATCCACCGTCTTAATGCCTGATATCTTAAATATTATTTCCGCTTTTTTCGGTTTATCTGATGCGGCAAGAGAAAAAGTTGCTTTCTTTGGTACTAT
>JAITFA010000115.1 GCA_031281685.1 Treponema sp.
ATAACATCGGCGTTGAGTTCATCCACTTTCAGATGATAGGTAGCATACATACAGTTTCTCTCTTACCTTATGTCTGGCACTATTGGCGTGTGGCACTAACTGGCATGTGGCACTTGGCGCCAAAACGCCAGACTCACACTTTTGCAAAGCTGTGGTATCATGGAAAAGCATAATGTGGGCTGATAGCGCCGTTGCTTTGGGACGGCTGGGCAGCAAACTTATCGCCCTGAGCCTCGGTGGTTAATGCTTGGGGCATGGGGGTTGATCCGGCGGTACTCCGGCTGGCAGGAATCACCATTGACGACACCACATGGACATGGGCGGACTTTGAAAGGATCGCCATTGAAATCTTCCAGAAGACAGGGATGCAGACCATGCCGCCTAAGGAGTTCCATCAAATCTTTGAACACATCCGGGCGGCAGACCAGCGCGTCCTTCTTTACCGCTATTTTTGCGAATTGACAAAAAAGGAGTGCTTGCTTACTCTGTTTATAGGAGTTATTGTATGACAACAAGTTTTCTTAATCTGGCTTCGGCTAGAAGGACGATTTACGCGCTTGGTAAGAACGTAAAAATTTCCAACCAGGAGATTGAAACAATTATCAAAGACGCGGTTAGGTTTGCCCCCAGCGCTTTTAACAACCAGACTGTACGCGCCGTGCTTCTTTTTAACAAGAGGCATGATGAGCTTTGGGACATTGTTGTGGATTGTCTGGGCGCTACAATTACTGGTGTGGAGGCAAAACAGAAATTCTTGTCCAAAATTGGCGCTTTCAAAGCGGCGTATGGGACTATCCTCTACTTTACCGACAGTTCAATTGTTAAACAATATGAACAGCAGTATCCTCCCTACGCATCCAATTTCCGGGACTGGTCGGAACAAGCCCAGGGAAACGCGAACTACGCGGTATGGCTTGCCCTGCATGAGAGCGGCATCGGCGCTTCATTACAGCACTACAATCCGGTAATTGATGATGCGGTTCGCAAGGCGTATAACATTCCAGAAAACTGGACGCTACGGGCGCAAATGCCCTTTGGTTCTATTGAAGCGAGCGCGGGCGATAAAACATTCATCGCCGACAGCGAGCGATTCATGGTTCTGTCGTAAAGTCTCCCCTTTCAAAGCGCGTTTCAGCTTTTGGATGAAGCGCGCAACATCAGGAGATGGATGCTGACCGCCACTCCAACCACAGCAAGGATGATCCACACAAGGGGACGGCGGAAAATAATGGCCGAAATCGCCAGTGTGATCCACAGAAAAGCGAGTCCTCTAACACGGGCTCGCCTGCTGATGCCGGTCTTCTCCCGGTAGTTCCTGATATACTCCCCAAAATAGCGACTCTTTTCCAGCTTACGGTACAGTCCGGGATTTGCAATGCTGAAACAAGCGGCGGCGCAGATCACAAACGGGGTGGTCGGCAGCAGGGGGATAAATATCCCGACGCCGCCGAAACCCAGCGCGACAAAACCAAGCGCCTGTAAGACAGCTTTTTTCATGGTCATTTCGCCGGAGTAGTCGCCTTCATCAGTTCTTCATAGCTCAGAGCGGAAAGGCGGATAACTTCGGATTTGTCCAAGCCTAGCGCTTCGGCCAGCCGCGTCCCATAGTCCTCGTCAGCCCGGTAACAATGGGCTGCGTGACGTATCTGCACATTCTTGGTAACGCTTGAAATATTGCGGACCGTGTTCTCGATGAGTACCTGCTTTTGCGCCGCACTTATCAGCCGGTAGAGGTTACCTGCCTGATAGAAACAGTCATCGGTCTGATCGACCTTTGGCTCGTAGGAATCCATTGCCCCCCGGATTTCAAGCGGCGGCTCGCGGTAATCCTTCTGTTCCGCCCATTCACCTGTGCTGTTCGGCTCGTAGCTTACCGTGGCGCCATAGTTGCCATCCACCCGCATCAGCCCGTCACGGTGATAGGTGTGGGCTTTCACCTTTGGCGCGTTTACCGGAATCTGTTCGTTGTTTACTCCCAGCCGGTAGCGTTGAGTGTCTCCATAGGTAAAGAGCCGCCCCTGAAGGAGCTTATCCGGCGAGAATCCAAGCCCCGGTACGATGTGCGCGGGATTAAAAGCCGCCTGCTCAACATCGGCAAAGTAGTTTTCAGGGTTGCGGTTGAGTTCCAGCACGCCGGCCTCAATAAGCGGATACTCCTTATGACTCCACACCTTGCTGATATCAAAGGGATTCTCCCTGTGGTGTAGCGCCTGCTCTTCAGTCATCACCTGAATATGCATAGTCCAGCGGGGAAAGTCGCCCCGCTCAATTGCTTCAAAGAGATCGCGCTGATGACTCTCGCGGTCTTGCCCAATGAGGGCCTCCGCTTCCTGATCCGTGAGGTTCTTGATGCCCTGCTGGGTTACAAAGTGATACTTGACCCACACGCGCTCGTTTTTCGCGTTGATCATACTGAAGGTATGGCTGCCGAACCCGTGCATATGCCGGTAGCTGGCGGGAATACCCCGGTCGCTCATCGTAATCGTTACCTGATGCAGGGCTTCAGGCAGCATGGTCCAAAAATCCCAGTTGTTCTGGGGAGAGCGCATATTGGTTTTGGGATCGCGCTTTACCGCGTGGTTCAGATCAGGGAAGCGCAGAGCATCCCGCAGGAAGAACACTGGCGTATTGTTCCCCACGAGGTCCCAGTTTCCCTCATCAGTGTAGAATTTAACCGCAAAGCCCCGGATATCCCGCTCCGCGTCAGCCGCGCCCCGTTCGCCAGCCACAGTGGAAAAACGCGCGAACACCTCGGTCTTCTTGCCCACTGTGGAAAAGATGCTCGCCTTGGTGTAGCGTGTTATGTCGTGAGTAACGGTGAAATGCCCAAACGCGCCGGAACCTTTGGCGTGCATACGGCGCTCAGGGATTACCTCGCGGTTAAAATGGGCCAGCTTTTCAATGAACCACGGGTTCTGCAGCATCATGCCGCCCCGTTCTCCCGCTGTAACCGAATTCGTGTTATCCGCAACCGGCGCGCCTGCGGCGGTAGTCAGTTTCTTACCATCATCCATAGTAAATCTCCTTAAAGAATCAGATTTTGAAATATAAACTTAAACGCTTAATACCTAAATGTACGCTCCTAAGCTAATTTTAGTAAATGTATTGCTTCTTATTTGATACGTCAAATCGTCTCGTTAGTGCTTATACAGGTTGAGTTCACCTTGCTCCAAGTGGACACCCATGTCTCAACACCAACATCTCTGACACCCACGTCTGGCTCTCACGTCTCTAACACCCATGTCTCTGACACCCATGTCAGGCTCTCATATCTCTGACACCCACGTCTGACACTCACGTCTCTAACACCTCTGACATTGCCCTCCATGTCTCTGGCACCCATGTCTCTGACACCCACATCTGGGTCTCATGTCTCTGGCACCCACGTCTCAACACCTCT
>JAITFA010000132.1 GCA_031281685.1 Treponema sp.
GACTCAGAAGTTGAAAATCCTGACATGGGATTTGAAAATCCTGATCTAGGATTTGATACTTTTGACTTGGGATTTTGTAATCCTGACTCAGAAGTTGAAAATCCTGACCTAGGATTTGAAACTTTTGACTTGGGATTTTGAAATCCTGACTCAGAAGTTGAAAATCCTGACATGGGATTTGAAAATCCTGACTTAGAAATTTTAACGGACAAGTCAGAAATGGTAACGGCTGATCCGTCTGGTACGTTGAATGAGTAGATGTGAGACGGTTTTGAGGGACAGAGACAAGCCGTTGGCTTGTCTGTATAAGCAAGCGGGAATCTAAGAGCTTTGTTCAGTAGGCAGAGAGGGCACTTGTTTGCATAGTATGAAGCCGGGAGCGAAAGTCTTATGCTTGCCGTGGTCAAACGCATGGAGAGAGCGCAGCGGTTCCTAAGATGTTGCGCAAGCGTCTGTCAAAAACCTTACTGCTTTTTTTAGAGGAATTTTTTGTCTTGAAACGCGGGACAATGTTTGCCTGTGGCGCGGAACACCTCATACGAGGGCAGGTTCCGGCTCTTGATGCCAAACATCAGACAGGAGCGGGGCAAAGCCGGTTCCCAGGTGATCTTGAAGTGAGCGCATTTCAGGCACGTCGGCGCTCGCTGGGGAGCGACGGCTGGAGTTTCGTTGCTCATTGCTTTCTACGCGGTTCCTCAGACTTCAGGTAGCTTTCCGCGTCAAAAACTTCAAGCAGTTTTTCCATGGAACTGTGGCTCACAATAGCGCCGATCACATCGGCGGACAGTTCCGCAGATGAAACCACCTCAAGGTTGGGAATGGTCTCAGGCAGCGAAGCCGGGCAGTATACTGTATCAGTTACCATGATGCGGCACAGCAGTCCTTCCTCTGAAAGCTGCTGTAAACGCTTTGAAGCTGGCGGCGATAAAATGGGATGAACTGCGATGATGTTGATCTCGGCTGGCTTGAGCGGCGCCAGCGCCCGAATGAGGCTCTCCACTGAACCAGCAGTGTCAATCATGTCGTCCACGATCCATATTACTTTGCCTTCAATGGGAACTGCCGAGAGGATGTTGATGGATTCGATCTTATTAACTGTGGAATAGTCCCGCTGTTTATGCGCCACAACCAGATTCGCGCCAAAAGCGTTGGCAAAACCCCGCGCCAGCTTCTCCCCGCCCGCGTCAACAGAGCAGAAAGCCCAGTTGGGACGCACCTCGCGGGTTAGGGTCTCATAGTCGTGGATATAGGCATCACAGAGGTAGCGTTTGAGCAGATTCAGCGCCGGAATGTCGTCAATCACGCAACAGGTTGGGTCAAGCATGGACTTAGACTTGTCGGAATGGAGCTGGTAGGTAACGATTTGCTGCGCGCCCAAACCGGACAAGGTTCTGAAATGCACCCAGAGACCAACGGAACCGCGATGATTCGTTCTGTCAGAGCGCGAACACGAAACAAACGGCTCAAACACGATAATTTTTTCCGCCTGAGAGCGTTTCATGGCGTCAACTGTGTGGAACAGTTCAATTTGCGCCTCAGTAACGCTGATATTTGCCTCGTTACGCGAGCAACCCGTAAACAGAATCACGGTTTTACCCCGAATTGACGACTTAACCACTACTTCCAGCTCGCCGTCCGCGAAACAATCGGTATGAAGCAGGTCAACGCCATTGATAGTGGCTGCCGCTTCAATAAAAGCAGGCAACTGGGTGATATGCTTCACAACCCGTGAAGCATACTCCCGTGTTGATCTTGTGGCTGTAATGACAAATTCTTGCATGGCTAAAGTCTAGCGGAGATGCGGCTTTTGGCATAGTGTCTGAGCCGGCAAGCGGCTTTCACCTATACTCTTCCCACGCCTTTATCTCCAGACCTTTTTCCCGTTCCAGCGCCATTGCGTCGATAAACTCACGCGCAACCTTGATATTGGTGAACAGCGGGATATCAAAGTCGATTGCCATACGGCGGATAAGGTAGTCATTCTTGAGTTCAATCTCGCGGTTATTTTTGGGAATGTTTATAATCAAATCGATCTCGCGCCGTTTGATAAAGCTGGCGATGTTCGGCTCCCGCGCCTCAAGGGGCCAGTTAAGCGCGGTAATGGGTAAGCCGTTACTCGACAGGAACTTGGCAGTGCCGCGTGAGCCAACGAGTTCGTACCCCATTTGCGTGAGCTTTTTCGCGGAGTCGAGAAAATCGAGCTTGTCTTCTATGGGACCAGTGGAAAGCAGAATACGTTTACGCGGCAGGCGATAACCGACTGACAGCAGGGCTTTGAGGAAGGCGTCGTGAAGGTCGGTACCGATACAGCCGACTTCGCCGGTACTTGCCATTTCCACGCCAGAAACCGGGTCCGCGCCGTGGAGCCGCGAATAGCTGAACTGCGCGGCTTTGACGCCGACCCATTCAAGGTCGAGCGCCGACGACGGCGCTTTCTGCACGGCTTCGTCAAGCATGGCGCGAACCGCCATCTCGATCATGTTTACGCGGCTTACCTTTGAGCAGAACGGGAAACTGCGGCTGGCGCGTAAGTTACACTCAATGACCCGCACATGGTTGCGTTGGGCGAGGAACTGAATGTTAAACGGGCCGCTTATATCAAGGGCTTGGGCGATTTGGGAGCTGATCTTACGAATCTTCCTGATGGTTTCGATGTAAAGGCGCTGCGCGGGCAGTACAACAGTAGCGTCGCCGGAATGAACGCCGGCGTTCTCAATGTGTTCAGTGATAGCATGGAAGAGGATTTCGCCCCGTTTTGCCACAGCATCAATCTCGATCTCCTTAGAGTTCTCAATAAATTTGCTGATAACAACCGGATGTTCGGCGGAAACGTCAGCCGCAAGCTCAAGAAACTGCTCAAGGCGCTCGTGATCCCACGCCACGTTCATTGCCGCGCCGGACAGCACATAGCTGGGGCGAATTAGCACTGGATAGCCAACCGCAGTGGCAAAGGCTTTGGCAGAAGCAAGGTCGGTGAGTTCCTTCCACTCAGGCTGTTCAATGTTGAGCGAGTCCAAGAGCGCGGAAAACTTATTGCGATCCTCAGCCATGTCTATTGACGCGGGGCTGGTGCCATAGATGAGTGCGCCACAGTCGTAGAGCCGTGTGGCGAGGTTATTCGGGATTTGCCCACCCATTGACAGAATGATACCGTCAGGGCGCTCACGCTCGTAGATGTCGAGGATGCGTTCCAGCGTCAGTTCCTCGAAATAGAGCCGGTCGCACATATCATAGTCAGTGGACACGGTTTCGGGGTTACAGTTCACCATGATCGAATAGCGTCCGAGTTTGCGGGCAGCCTCAACCGCATTGACACAGCACCAGTCGAACTCAACGCTGCTGCCGATACGGTACGCGCCAGACCCCAGCACCATGACCCCGCGCCCCGCCGGTGTTACGTCATCACCACTAACGCCGCCGCTATGGGCGTAGGTCATGTACAGGTAGTTGGTCTTTGCCGGATATTCGGCTGCGAGGGTATCAATCTGCTTAATGGCGGGACGTATACGGTATTCCTCACGCAGGGAGCGGACATCCATCTCACTCATGTTTAGAAACTCACCGATGCGGGCGTCGGAGAAGCCGAATTGTTTGGCTTTCATCATGAGTGCACGGGGGATGCTTGGACAAACATCTCCATCTTTTGTTAATGACCCGCTATGAGCCGCTACATAGTCTTTTAACTCCGCTTCTGTTTCCACAACATTGGCGATCTTTGCCAGAAACCAGCGGTCGATCTTCGTGAGCCGGTGTATGCGCTCGATTGACCAGCCTTCCCGTAACGCTCGATAAATAATAAAGATGCGGCGGTCAGTGGGTTTTGAGAGCGCGTCTTTAATGTTTATTGCGCCAACTCCGCAGAGCGTATCGTCGTCAGCAAGTCCGGGCGCACCAATGCCGGTCATGCGGAGCGCCTTTTGCAGAGCCTCCTCGAATGTGCGGCCAATGGACATAACCTCGCCCACGCTCTTCATCTCAGAGCCGATGCGGGTTTCAACATGCTTAAACTTGGCAAGGTCCCAGCGCGGCACTTTCACCACGCAGTAATCAAGGGCTGGCTCAAAGCAGGATTTGGTAATGCGGGTGATGCGGTTCTCAATGTCAAGCAGCGTGTAACCGAGCGCCAGCTTCGCGGCCACAAATGCCAATGGATAACCTGTGGCTTTGGACGCCAGCGCCGAACTGCGCGAGAGCCGCGCATTTACTTCGATGATGCGATAGTCCTCAGATGTTGGGTCGAGGGCGTACTGAATATTGCACTCACCCACTATGCCCAAATGCCGGATTACGTCGATGGCGACGCGGCGTAGTTTGTGGTATTCGCTGTCGCTGAGGGTCTGCGATGGGGCAATGACAATACTTTCGCCCGTGTGTATGCCGAGCGGGTCAAAGTTTTCCATGTTACAGACAGTGATGCAGTTGTCTGCGGAGTCGCGCACTACCTCGTATTCGATCTCTTTCCAGCCTCCAAGCCATTCTTCGATTAAGACCTGTGAGTCAACGCCAATCGCCTGAGCCAAAGCGCGATCACAGCGCCGCCGTACCTCAATCTCGTTCCGGCAGATACCTGATCCCGCGCCGCCCAAGGCATAAGCCACCCGCGCCATCACTGGATAGCCAATCCTTGCCGCAGCCTCTACTGCTGCTTCCGTACTGCTAACCGCGACGCTTCGCGGCGTCTTTGCGCCGATTTCCGTGAGGCGGTTCACAAAGCGCTCGCGGTTTTCAGTATCCTCAATAGCCTTAACCGGCGTACCCAGTACCCTGACGCCGTACTTGTACAGTATACCCTCTCGATGAAGCGCCACGCCGCAGTTAAGCGCGGTCTGCCCCCCGAATGACAGCAGCAAACCGTCCGGCAATTCCTTTTCAATAACCTGACGCACATATTCCGGCGTTACCGGCAGAAAATAAGTGGCGTCAGCCATACCTTCACTAGTCTGTATAGTAGCGATGTTGGGATTAATGAGGACGGTTTTGATACCTTCCTCCCGCAGAGCCTTGAGCGCCTGAGAACCGGAGTAGTCGAACTCACCCGCCTGCCCGATTTTCAAGCCTCCTGAGCCAAGTACGAGAACTTTTGTTACCGTCATAGTGATTTCCTTATTGATTTTTTGCTTCACGCACCTGCTCTAAGAACCGGTCAATCAAAAACTCAGTGTCTCGCGGGCCAGGGCAGCCCTCAGGGTGAAACTGCACTGCTGAAAACGGCGCTTTGCTCGATTTGATGCCTTCAATGGTGTCGTCGTTAGCGTTGATAAACCAGGGTTCCCAGTCTTTGGGCAGTGTATCGCCGCGAACCGCATAGCCGTGATTCTGGCTTGTGATGTAGCAGCGTTTGGTTTCAGTATCAACACAGGGCTGGTTCTGCCCGCGATGTCCGTAGGGCAGCTTGTAGGTATCCGCGCCGGCAGCCAGCGCCATGATCTGCACACCCAGACAGATGCCGAAAATGGGCTTGCCTCGCTCAAAGGCGCGCCGCACTGTGGCAATGGTCTTGCCGCAAGCCTTGGGATCCCCGGGACCATTTGACAGAAAGATGCCGTCGTACTCAATGCCGCTGAGTTCATGGTTCCACGGCAGGCGGATGACCTCAACACCACGGTTGAGTAAACAGCGCAGTATATTCGCCTTTGCCCCGCAGTCAATGAGCGCGATACGCATGACACTATCACGCGCCGCGCCGGCAACATTCACGGCATAGACCTGAGGTTTGTGGGGCGATACGTCGGCGACAGGGTGTACGATAAGACCGGAATCAATCGTTACGTCGCGGCTTCCGTCAACCAGTATTTTGCCGCGCATCACGCCGTGTTCCCGCAGGCGAATGGTCAGAGCGCGGGTGTCAATGCCATAGACACCGGGGACATTGTTCTTATCCAGCCACGTTGAAAGGCTACAGCCTGACGCGAAATGGCTGGGTTCGTCGCAGGCTTCGGCAACCACAAAACCCGCCGCCTGTATCCGGTCTGACTCAAAGTGCGCTGGTATGCCGTGTTCATCAAAAAACGGCTCGGCTGTCTTCGGCTTGACCGGCACGCCGTAGTTTCCCTGCAAGGGATAGGTTGACACCAATATCTGCCCCCGAAAGCTGGGATCAGTGAGCGCCTGCGGATAGCCGGTCATGCCGGTTGTGAACACCACCTCGCCGGCTTGGGAACGCGACTTTCCAAACGACCAGCCCCCATACTCCGACCCATCCTCTAGCACCAGCCTCGCGGCAACAGCGCATTTTTTCATAAACGCTCCTGAAATCTTGGTAAAATTATTATAACCATGATAGAATAAAACCATAACAAAAAACAAGGCGCAGATATGAAATACTCCAAGTAAGAAAAGCGTTTTTAGTAAGCGCCGCCCTTCCTTAACATCACCAGGGTTAAAAACCGGCCCATCGGAGTTCGGAGCGAGCTAGCCGGAGTTCCGAACAGAACGGATTCTATTCAGAGCAAAACAATCGGCTCTCTAAAAAGTGAGGTAGCGATATGGCAGATGAAAAATATGTGGTATGGTCCAAGAAGTATGAGACAGGTATACCAATGGTCCCTCTTATCTTCTTACATTACTTGCATAATTGGATCATATAGCCATTGACGATATAGATTTTGTGTATCATAGTAAAGTTATAAAGGAGGAAATAGGAATTCTGTTATAGAAAATTTGCTAAGCAATCGCTTTAAGGAAGGGTAAAATGGTTGAAGTTGTAGAAGATTTTGTTACATGGGAAGACCGTTACGTTTTGGGAATTCCGTTCATTGACGCACAGCACAAGGAACTCTTGCGGCTGACCAATGCGCTTTTCGTGGCCTGTCAAGGTGGATCAGCAAATGATATATTCAGAGAGACAATCAAAGGCACGGTGAAGTATGTTACGGAACACTTTAGCGCCGAAGAAGTCATGATGAATCGGATAAAGTACCCAGGGCTTGCTGAACACAAAAAAGAACACGAAGCCTTCGTGCAAAAGGTGCTTGAGGATGTCCACAACTTTGAATCTGGACGCTCCTTTGTGCCAAACGCCTTTGTCCGCTTCCTCAAAGACTGGGTTTTAACCCATATAGCGGTGACTGACAAAAAGTACGCTGATTACATCATGAATCTCAAAAGAGCAGGAAAGTTGGCATCGCTATAGGCAAAAGTCCTAGTGTTCTGTCCATATCGGACAGAATATCGTGAGGAGAGCCGGCGTAGCAGCCGGCTTTTTTTTTTTTACACGCGCTTGACGGCGCGGAGTAATATTTCGCGGCTCAATTCAAACAGAATCGGACGGCCATGGGGACAGCGGTGTACGGGAAGGGCCAGCGCTGCCTCAGCCAGCGACAGCGCCACGCGCTCGTCAAGGTTATCGCCCTCCTTCACAGCGCGATGGCAGGCAAGTGTCGCAAGCCAATGCTCGGCAAGGTCAGCCCCAGCCCGTTTCAGGTCAAGAATCGCCTGAACCGTCTCGCTATCGCTGAGGTTCCAGTGCGCTGGTAACGCCTCTATGCGCCACGAACCGCAGTCCGTTTTAATGACCACGCCAAGACGCTCTAGCGCGTCTCTTCGCGTATTCAAGAATTGATCATCCTCCTCGCTTTCGGTCCGAAAGGGAATGGCAACAAGCAGCTCCTGAACCGGCACGGGTCTGACAAGAAACTGCTCATAAAGAATCCGCTCATGGGCGGCGTGCTGATCAATGAAAAACAGGCGATTGTCTTTTTCGATTATTATAAAAATATCAAACGCCTTACCAACATAGCGCAGTTCATGTCCCGAATGAAACGTCGGCGAAGAACTTTGCGCCGTAAACTCGGTTTGCATCGCTTGCGGTACGAGAGACGATGAGATCGATGTGATTTCCGGCGCGCTGGGCTGGGCAAGCAGAGCTTGCGGCGCGTATTCAGGCGGGTTTTCCCGCAAGGCGTCCAGCGCTACGGTTCGGGCTACGGTGTATTCGATCTCGTGATTCGGCGTGTTTTGAAACTGTGGCGAAGGTTCCGCTGTGTACAGAAGCTCCAATTCCGGCACAGTGTATACTTGCCCGGCATATTGCTGGTTCCGGTGGCGAACAAAGTCCCGCAGACTACTGGTAACCGCGTGATGTATTGAGCTGGCGTCAGCAAAACGAACTTCACGCTTCGCGGGATGGATATTAAAGTCAGCCATCGCGGGATCGATGTCCACAAAGATCGCGCCAACGGGATGATAGCCATTGGGAAACCAGCCTTGGGTTCCATATTCCAGCGCCTGCATCAAGGAAAAGTCCTGTATGCGCCGACCATTGGCAAAGATGTATTGCTGGCGACGGTCAGGCCGCGCCAGTTCAGGACCACCGACCACGATGCTCACCGAAAAACGGGTCATGGCGGTGTGAATCTCGTGGAGATACGCGGCTTGCGGGGAATCGAGAAGCAGGCTGGCGAAACGTTCCTTGAGACTGGAAGCAACAGGGAGGGCGGTTTTGAGTTTCCCGTCGAGTGACAAACGAAAGCTGATTGCCGGAAAAGCCAGCGCCTTATCAATAAAGGTCAGGCGGCAGAGGTTGGCTTCGCTCCACTCGCGTTTGAGGAAGCGTTTGCGCGCCGGGATCGTATCAAACAGACCTGAAGCGCGAACACTGGTTCCCTGCTTGCGCCGCGCTCGCTCGATCCTCGCGCCAAGCGATTCACCTGGTCCCACTTCCAGCCGCCACGCCTCGCGGCTGTCCGCGCTGGAAAGAATTTCCAGATGAGAAACCGTGGCGGCAGCGGCAAGGGCTTCTCCTCGAAAGCCAAGGGTCTCAGCCGATTTCAGGTCATCTATTGAACGAATCTTGCTGGTGGCATGGGTTCGCCAGCAAAGTTCAAGGTCTTCTTTCTCCATGCCGGCTCCATCGTCAATAACCTCAATGCGCCGGCTTCCCCCGCCGTCAACCGAAAGTTCTATGCGAGTTCCACCCGCGTCAATAGCGTTGTCGATGAGTTCCCGTACCAGGGCGGCAGGCCGGTCAATCACTTCACCGGCTGCTATTTTCCGTGCCTCGTCGGGCGGCAGAACTTGTACATGAGCCACGTCAGACCTCCTCATCAAAAAGCCCTAGCTCAGGTGTGGCGTTCTCAGGCTTTTCTTCCGGCGCGTTCATCAGTATCTCGATCCGGCTTTCTATTTTCTCAAGGTCTTTCTCCAGTGTCCGCGCAAGCCTGATTCCCTCTTCAAAGGCTTTGAGCGCATCATCCAATGGAATGTCGGGTTTGCGTATCTTTTCCCCCAGCGCCTCAAGCCGTTCCAATCGTTCTTCAAAATTTTTCATGTTTATATACCTCTTCCGTTATCGCGCTTATGGTCCCCTCAAGGGGCCTGATAATGAGTCGTTCACCAGTGTTCACTACACCGGCGTCACGTACCAGTTCTCCGTTTTCTTTACAAACTATCGAAAAGCCCCGTTCAAGAATAGCGCGGGGGTTACCCGCCTCAATACTCAAGACCGCAAGCTCAAGCCGCTGACGAATGTCGCGTATACGGTAGGAAAGTCCGCCAATAAGTTCCTCCTTGTCGTCGTCGAAACGTAAGAGCCGTGGCTGGAGTATTGAGCGAAACCAGTATTCAAGGTCTTCCAACTTGAATGGTTTTATAAGCAGACGCGCCCGTTCAAGCCGTGATTCCATGGCGTTGGTGAGCCGAACACTAAGGTTGTGTATTATTTCGCGGGTTTCCACGCGACTCTCGCTCACTAATTCAGCGGCGGCTGAGGGGGTGGGAGCGCGAAGATCAGCGGCAAAATCGCAGAGCGCCCAGTCTATCTCATGTCCCACCGCACTTATCACGGGAATTGCCGAGCCTGCAACCGCACGAACAACCACTTCTTCTGAGAATGGCAACAAATCCTCCAACGCGCCTCCGCCCCGGCTCACAATGAGTACATCGGCAAGATTCCATTCATTAGCCTGCTCAATACGCCGCGCAATGATAGGCGCGGCTTCACTCCCCTGCACTGGCGTTGGCAGAATGATGACACGGATGCCCTGGGCCCGGCGGCGCAGTATGGAGAGTATATCCCGAATCGCCGCGCCGGTGGGAGAACTTATCACCACAACCGTAACAGGAAAGCGGGGAATTGGCTTCTTTCGTTTCCTGTCAAAAAGCCCCTCCGCGGCAAGGTCGTGTTTACGCTTCTCAAGAACCGCCAGTATATCGCCGGAACCCGCCAGCTCAATGCTTTCGCACATGATTTGATAGGTTCCCCGTTGATTATAGACCGAAACACTCCCTCTGACCCGCAACAGCATACCGTCGCGCAGCTCAAAACCCAAGAAACGCAGCCGATTTTTGAACATTACCGCTGAAATAGCCGCGCCTGTATCTTTTAAGGTAAAATAAAGGTGGCCGGTACTTGAGAATTTGCAGTTAGATAGCTCCCCTTCCACACAGATAAGGGGAAACGCGCCTTCCAAATTGGAGCGTATGCGTTCAGTAAGTTGCGAAACCGAGAATGTCTCCATAAAAATCAGTATAACATAAAAACACTCAGGTTACACGAGAGACTTGATCAGCTCAAACAATTTAACATTACGAAAAACGCGCCTCATTTTGGTTTAGCGAGCGCAACATTTGGGTCTCTGACCCAACGTAAGGCTTGGCGAGCGAAACATAAGGCTTGGTGAACGCAACGTTTGGGTCTCTGACCCCCAACGTAAGGCTCGGCGAGCCAAACGTTTGGATAGGGTGAGCGAAACATAAGGCTTGATGACCGAAACGTTTGGGTCTCTGACCCCCGACATAAGGCGCACCGAGCCAAACGTAAGGCTTGATGACCGAAACGTTTGGGTAAATTGACCGAAACATAAAGCTTGGCGAGCCAAACGTAAGGCTTGATGACCGAAACGTTTGGGTAGGTTGACCGAAACATTTGGGCCTCTGACCCCAAACGTAAGGTTCAACAAGCCAAATGTAAGGCTCGGCGAGCCAAACGTAAGGCTTGATGACCGAAACGTAAGGCTTGGCGAGCGCAGCGTAAGGCTTAACGAGCCAAACGTTTGGGTAGGTTGACCGAAACGTAAGGCTCGGCAAGCCAAATGGAAGACTCGGAGAATGAAACGTAAGGCTTGGCAAG
>JAITFA010000201.1 GCA_031281685.1 Treponema sp.
AACCGCGTTCATCTCAAGCGCTTCAGGACGCCTTACCAAAAAATAAACGCCAAAAGCGTGGCGACACTAAACCCAAACGCAAAAAATAGAGAACAATTTGTGCAATACTCCATTCTCAGATGGAAATTCACCAGATAAATAACAGCGCAAACAAAGATAACGCCTAATGGTTATGATACCTAACGTATCCATAGACCATCCTTCCTTGAACAATGAAGAAGCGTGGGGGCTGCTCAAGGCTTTTGCTTCCAAGGATGCAGGCACGGCGCAGGCGTCAGTGGTTATTCCCGCTTATGAAGGCGCTACGCAAACGTGAAAGAATCACTTCCCGAAACTTGACGTGCAGATTTTCATTGACGGTGCGAATATTGCCAACCCTTTTGCGACACCGCTAGTGGCGGCTTCGGCGCAGTCGAGCGCGATGTTTACGATGTTTGAAAAGATATGGAATGGCGCTGACGTGGCGACTGCCTGCGCGGAACTTGACGCGGAATGTCGCAAGATCGTGGCGGATTCCGGTAAATAACGGAGCAAAACGTGAAATCAAAACGGCGTATAGGCAGAAATACACTCAATACCTGGTTCTGGGGATACTTCTTTGTCGCGCCGGTGATGCTGGGCGTTACCGTGTTCCTCCTGGGACCAGTGTTTTACGCCCTGTATCTCTCGCTGACCGATTGGGATGGCTTTGTAACGCCCCAGTTCATCGGTTTGCGGAATTTCATCAACCTGTTTCAGGATCAGGAACTCTACATTGAGTTCTTTAACACCCTGAAGTACATGATTGGCGTTGTGCCTTGTACCATAATTCTAGCTCTTTGCGTCGCCAATCTGCTGAACACCAAGATAAAGGTCAGGGCGTTTTTCCGTACCGCGTTTTTCCTGCCCATGGTTACCATGCCCGCCGCAATAGCCACTCTGGCGCTGGCTGTTTAACTCACAATACGGGCTGGTCAACTTTTTGTTCCGGCCCTTTGGCCTGAACCCGCTGTGGCTCGGCGATCCCCAGTACATTATGACCGCCGTAATCATAGTGGCGATTTGGTCAGGCATTGGTTATGCGTCCATCATACTGCTGGCGGGGCTACAAAATATTCCCAAAAACTACTACGAGGCGGCCCAGATCGATGGCGCTGGTCCGATACGCTCGTTCATCTCAATTACCGTGCCGCTGCTGTCCCCGTCGATATTTTTCCTGACCATTACCTCAATGATAGGCGCGTTTAAGGCATTTGACCTGATATTCATGTTTTCCGGCGGCGGTATTTCCAGTGGGCCGATTTCAATGTCAGTGCGTACCATGGTTTACGGCATTTATCACAAGGGCTTTGTCCTGATGAACATGGGTTACGGGGTGGCGGAAGCGGTTATCCTCTTCGCTATTATCCTGCTCGTTACTCTGGGACAGTTCTATATGCAAAAGAAGCTGGTGTTTTATGATTAAGCAAGGAACAGGTAAACAGATCACTGGTGGACTTGTATTCGTAGTCTTGTCCATCGGCTTTCTTGGAATGATTACGCCCTTTGTCTGGATGGTCTTGACCGCGTTCAAGACCTACCCTGAAACGCTTGCTATTCCCATCAAGTGGCTTCCCTCAAGCCTCAATCTCACTAATTTTACAGAAGTACTTGCGCGGCTGAATTTTGCCCGCTACTACATGAACACTATCATCGTAGCCATATCGATCACGACCTTGCAGGTGCTGTTCTGTTCCATGGCGGGCTATGACTTTGCGCGGCTGAACTTCCCCGGACGTAACGTGCTGTTCTTCATTCTGCTGTCGGTGCTGATGATTCCCTCCCAGATGACGCTGATTCCGTCCTTTGTGCTGCTGTCGCGGCTTAACTGGATTGACACCTTCATCGGCCTCATCATTCCCAATGTGTTCAGCGCCTATGGCACGTTTTTCCTGCGGCAGTTCTTTAAGTCCTTACCCGGCGAGCTGGAGGAGGCGGCAATTATTGATGGCTGTTCCCGCTTTGGTATTTACTGGCGGATTTTCATGCCGCTCTGCGGTACTGCGGTGGCGGCCTTTTCGGTCTTCACGGTATTGTGGGCATGGAACGACCTGATGTGGCCTCTGATCATGACCTCGAAGGACTCGGTACGGGTGCTGTCGGTAGGTATCGCAACGCTGTTTGGGGAACACGGTTCCCGCTACAATCTGCTGATGGCGGCGAGTATGCTCGCAACAATGCCAATGATCGTCTTATTTTTGTTCCTGTAAAAGCAGTTCATCACCGGCATCGCGGTTACAGGGCTGAAAGCATAGCTGATTAGAAGCCGCCACACTAGGCGCAGAATACGACAAGATACGCATTGATACTTTACTCCGCAATTCAATCCATGTGAGCCGTGTCTCGCTGGCTTAAACACAGCTTATAGTATTGCATTTTATTGCAAGAAACTGTATAAATATGCATAACAGATTCGGAAGTTTCCGGAGCCTCGCTCCGAGAGACTATCATTTCCATTTTCAGGAGGAAAATGATGAAAGCAGTCAAACTAGCTTTTATATCGGTCTTGTTGCTTGCGGCAGTGAATGTCTGGGCATCAGGAAAAGCACAGTCAGGGACCACAAGCAGCGGCTCTGTCCGTATCCGCATGGCGACTGGCGGAAGCACTGGCACTTACTATGCCTTTGGCTCGGCGGTGGGGCAGATCTTGCGGGAAAAAACCGGCAACGCCATTACTATTCAGTCAACCGGCGCGTCAAAAGCGAACATTCAGCTCATCGCGGCGGGTGAAGTGGAGCTTGCCATAGTTCAGAACGATGTTATGGACTATGCCTACAGAGGTGTCGATCTCTTTAACGGTGAAGTTATACAGGATTTCCAGACCATGGCCGCACTCTACGCTGAAGTTTGCCAGGTTGTTGCCAATCCAGCGGCGGGGATCACGAGTATCGCAGACCTCAAGGGCAAAAACGTGTCGGTTGGTGACGCGGGAAGCGGTACTGAGTTCAACGCCCGTCAGATTCTCGAAGCCTACGGCATCACCTTTGATGACATTGGCAAGCAGAACCTGAGCTTCGGCGCTTCAGCCGATGCCCTCAGAGACAACAAGATCGACGCCTTTTTCTGTGTAGCCGGCGCACCCACAACGGCTATTGTTGACCTCGCCATAGGCAAGCCCATCTCCATCCTTGAGGTTGATGACGAACACGCCGCCGCCATCATTGCGAAGTACCCCTTCTACACCCAGTTCCCCATTCCGGCGGGTAGCTACAACGGCGTTCAGAATGAGGTAAAGACCCTCGCGGTCAAGGCGACATTCATCGTAAGCAAGAATCTGACGGAAGACACCGTGTACCAGCTTACGAAAAACCTCATTGAGAGCAAGGAGGAGATCACTGCCGCCCACGCTAAAGGCGCGGAACTTTCCGCCGACTATGCGGTGAGCGGCATTTCAGTGCCATTCCATCCGGGTGCGGAAAAGTATTTCCGAGAAATCGGCGCGATAAAATAACGCGGTGTAACTTGAGCCATAGCGGTAAAGGGCGCGATTATGCAAAAGGCGCAAAGAAAAGTTTTCCTCTCGCTTTGTGCGTTCTGTGTTCTTTGTGTGTCCTTTGCCGTTACTTTTCTGGTAACAAAACCACGCCTTGAACTACGCGACGCTGATTCCGGTAAGCGTTACGCGGCATGGCCAATACAAGACGGGGAAGAATTTTCCATAGAGTTCATCCACTCCGTCAACCAGAGTCCAGTGCGGGACACATTCCGCATTGACGGCAAGCTTATACAGCCCGTAGCCACACGCTTCTTTGACTTTGGCGCGGGTATGCAAACCAGCCTTGAAACAGGTCAACGCATGGAGCGGGACGGAGACGCGCTGATTATCACAGGCTTCACCCAGAGCTTCCCCGCGCTTAACTACATCGTAGGCACAGTCTCTGACCACATACTTTACATTCAGGATGCGGCGCTCAGTCTGCGCGAACTCTGCGGACAGAACGCCCACATCACCGTTCAAGTTAGAAAATTTTAATCGTAGGAGAAAGCAATGGTAGACGAAATACCCCCGGCATCAGGAGAAAAACTCATCGGTAAAGCCTTCAACGAACAGGAAACCGAACAACTCATCGCAAAATTCGACCGCGAATCAAACGTGCGTCGCTTTTCCGGTATCCCCGACATCATCGTAAAGATACTACTCCTCATCTTTACAGCGTATGTGTTCTGGGTAACGCTCATCGTGTCGCTACCCGAACAGGTGCGCCGAAGCGCCTTTCTCGGCATACTCGTGTTTATCGGCTACATATTCTATCCAGTCCGGCGGGGCCTTACACAGCATGAAAACCGCATCGCGTGGTATGACATCGTACTGGGAACCCTAGGCGCTATCAGCTTCTTCTATTATGTGGTGAATTTTCAGGTAGTCATAAGCCGCGCTATACTGCTCCAGCCCATAGACATCATTATGGGCGTTATGGGCATCCTCATACTCGCCGAACTTTGCCGCCGTGTTGTAGGCCTCCCCATCCTCGTCGTGGCAGGCAGCTTCATCACCTACGCCTTCATTACCGGCTTTTCGCTAAAGCGCGTCATACATCAGCTTTTTTACACAACGGACGGCATCATCGGCACACCCATCGGAGTATGCTCAACCTTCATTGTCCTGTTTATCTTCCTCGCGTCGTTTCTCGAAAAGTCTGGTGTAGCGTCCTTCTTCATAGACCTCGCCAACTCCGTGGCCGGTTTTGCCTCTGGCGGTCCAGCCAAAGTCGCGGTCATCGCAAGCGCCCTTGAAGGCATGTACTCAGGCAGTTCCGTAGCCAACACCGTTGGTTCAGGCAGCGTTACCATTCCGGTTATGAAGAAAATTGGCTACAAAGGCGAGTTCGCAGCCGCGGTCGAAGCCGCCGCCTCAACCGGCGGGCAAATCATGCCGCCCATCATGGGCGCGGCAGCCTTTCTCATGGCCGAGCTTACCAACATCCCCTACCCGGTCATCGCCGTTTCCGCCATACTCCCCGCC
>JAITFA010000203.1 GCA_031281685.1 Treponema sp.
CACCGCGTTACGCAGACTCGCAGGCATCGGCGTCTCTGGCACCACCGCGCTACGCAGACCCGCAGTCATCAGCGTCTCTGGCACCGCCGCCGCGCTACGCAGACCCGCAGACATCGCCGTCTCTGGCACCACCGCCGCGTTACGCAGACCCGCAGTCGTCAGCGTCTCCGGCGCCGCCGCCGCAACAGGCGGCTGAGATACCCCAAGTGGCGCGGGTCATTCGTCTATTTGGTGGAACCGTTGTTAATGGGCAAGAGTGATGAGTTATATAAAAAATATATTTATAATTACACAAGGAGTTATAACATGAACATCAATCCCTTTGATATTCTCAAAAACGCTCAGAAGATTCAGGAGCAGATGGGCGCGTTTCAGGAAAAACTTGGCAACGTCGTGGCAAACGGTTCAGCGGGCGGCGGTATGGTTGAGGTAGACCTGAATGGCCGAATGGAACTTACCGCGGTGCGTATCGCGCCTGACGCGATTGATCCCGATGATATCGAGATGCTACAAGACCTCATCATCGCCGCGTATACCAACGCCCAGGAAAAGATAAAGGAGGCTATCAACCGTGAAATGGGGGCGCTCACGGGTATGCCCGGTATGCAATCGTTCTTTCCGGGCATGGGGAACTCGTGAACGCCATTGACCGGCTGGTCGCGCTCTTTTCCAAATTGCCGGGCATCGGGAAAAAAAGTGCGACCAGACTTGCCTACCACATACTTGACACAGACCCCTCTTATGCGCGGTTTCTGGCTGAACAGCTTGCGAGTCTTCACACCCTTATCAAACGCTGTTCCATCTGCGGCAGTTTCACCGAAACCGACCCCTGTCCTATTTGTACCGACCAAGACCGCGACGCTACTGCTATCTGTGTGGTTGAACGTCCCCAGGACGTGCGGGTTATTGAGGAATCACGCGAGTTTCACGGACGCTTTCACGTGCTGGGCGGCCTTATCGCGCCGTTAGACGGCGTCAGTCCCAGCGACCTCGCTATCGGGTCGCTTCTAAGCCGCATACGCGCCGAAGGCACACGCGAAGTGATTCTGGCAATAAACCCCACAGTAGAAGGCGATACCACCGCGCTCTACATCCAGAAACTGCTTAAAGAATCAGACCTTATTGTTACCCGTCTCGCCTCTGGCCTTCCGGTAGGCGGCGACCTTGAATACACCGACCGCCTCACCCTGTCGCGCAGCTTTCGGGGCAGGGTGAAAGTAGACTGATGAGGCGGCTACACATCCTCACTCACTGTTATCTGAGCGCCCAGTAAAGAAAGCCTGCTGGCAAGGTGTTCATACCCTCGCTCTATCTGATAAACGTTACGAATGATGCTGCGGCCCTGGGCGCATAAAGCCGCGATCACCATAGCCATACCAGCGCGCACATCGGGGCTATGCAGTTCCGAGCCAGTGAGCCGCGTTGGGCCAGAGATAACAGCGCGATGCGGATCACAAAGCACGATACGCGCACCCATAGCAATGAGCTTATCCACAAAAAACATGCGCGACTCAAACATCTTCTCGTGAACCAGCACAGTGCCTGTAACCTGTGTGGCAACCACCGTGATAATGCTCGTGAGATCAGGTGGGAACCCGGGCCAGGGCGCGTCGTCAATCTTGGGGATCATACCGCCAAAATCGCAGTTCACCTCTAGCGCTTGCTCTTTAGGAACGTGGATCGTTTCTCCCTCATGCTCCCAGAAAATGCCGAGCTTGCCAAAAGCGATCTTACAGGGACGAATGTCGCGCTGCAAAGTTCCCTCTATATATAAGTCCCCATGGGTCGCCGCCGCAAGACCGATGAAGGAACCAACTTCCATGAAATCAGCCCCAATCGTAAAATCGCAACCTGAAAGGCGTTGTGCGCCGTGTATCGTGAGGATGTTGGAACCAATGCCCGTGATTGACGCGCCCATAGCCACGAGCATACGGCAGAGGTCTTGCACATGCGGCTCACTCGCGGCGTTAGTGAGAGTCGTCTCACCCTTTGCCAGAACCGCCGCCATGATCGCGTTTTCCGTGGCCGTTACCGACGCCTCGTCAAGGAAAATATCTGCCCCGCGCAGTTCGCTGGCGGTAAAGATAAAGGTGCCGTTGGTCTTCACCGTTGCCCCCAGTTCCGTAAGGGCCATGAAGTGCGTATCAAGCCTGCGTCTGCCAATCACGTCACCGCCCGGCGGTGGCAATATGACCTTGCCGGTTCGCGCCAGAAGCGGCCCGGCAAACAGAATGGATGCCCGAATCTTCCGCGCATATTCAAGCGGAATCTCCGCGTCGTTTATGTCGCCCAGACTCATTCGCCAAGCGTTTGGTCCTATTGCCTCAATAGAGCCGCCCAGTGCGCGATAGATCGAAAACATGACTTGTACATCTTCGATATCAGGGATGTTCCTGAGTATAACAAGCTCGTCGGTTAAAAGGGCTGCGGCGATACAGGGTAGCGCGGCGTTTTTGTTCCCGCTTGCCCTGATAGTCCCGCTTATAGGGCGCCCGCCCTCAATAAGATACTGATTCATATTGACAGTATCGGCGCTATGATGTGCAAACCCTTTATCCAGCCGCTAACCTGCCACGCTTTGACCCCTTCGACACCATGGATTACCACGCTCAGAGCCAATTTGGGTGTAACATTCTGGAACGGATAGACAAGCTGCGGTTTTAACAGCGATTTAACATGTACCCGTCATCTTCATCATTGATAATAAAGAGCGTGAACCTTGGGAAAGTTTCACGCGGAAACCGCCAAAGCGAAAACCTCTTCCCGCCTCCCCAACGTTTGGCTCGCCGAGCTTTATGTTGGGGTCAGCCAAACCAAACGGTTCGGTCGCTAAGCCAAAAGAACCACTGGAAATGGTAAGCATTCCTCAACCGGAACTGCGAATGAAGCAGTATCCCCGCGAATTTTCAGGCGGTATGCGACAGCGAATTATGATAGCAATGGCGTTAGCCTACGGCCCCGCCATCCTGATTGCCGACGAGCCGACCATGGCGTTGTACGGCAGCCAGATCATGGAATCCGGTATAACCGATGACCTCTTTTACCATACAGCGCAGCCTTATACCCAAAGTCTTCTGCACTGTCTACTTCTAAACATCGACATAGCGTGGGTTATTCCGCAACTGGTTCTTGTATTTTCCTAAGTTTTCAATCATACAAGCTGTGATTTTTGAAAAAATCTG
>JAITFA010000008.1 GCA_031281685.1 Treponema sp.
CGCTGCGCCACACATCGCTATGGTAGACTCATCAACACCCAGAAGACCGTTTAAAAAGAAGCCGACAACCGTAAGCAGTAAAATAAACAAACTCTCTCGGAGCAGCACCGGGTCTTTTAAAAATTCTTTTTCATTGAGTTTCATGATACGCGCTTTTTTTTCTTCAGACACAGCAAGCTGTTTGCGGAAGAGAACAATCGCCAACAGACAGAACACCGCCAGAATAACAATGATAAGCGGCATAACATCGGTGATAAACGAGCCAAACGAGAGGTTGCCAGCAGTCGCTATCATGATATTGGGCGGATCGCCGATTAAAGTCGCTGTACCGCCGATGTTGGACGACATAGCGAGGCAGATGAGGAACGGTAAGGGGCTAATCGTCAGTTCCGCAGCAATGGTGATTGCTACCGGCGCGATGATGAGGATCGTTGTAACATTATCGAGAAACGCAGAAATAAACGCGGTTAAGGCGGATAGCAGGATCAGTATGGCTATGGGCGAACCTTTTGCCGCCTTTGCCGTTTTCACCGCAAGAAACTGGAAGATACCCGTTGTTTTCGTAATGTTCACAATGATCATCATGTTAAGAAGCAGAAGGATCACGTTCCAGTTTATCGAGGTATACACTGACTGTTGCTTGACAATACCGCAAATGATACACAACGCCGCGCCCGACGCAGCAGCTATCGCGTTAGTCAGCTTCTCGGTAGAGATTAACACAAACATAGCGATGAAAATAAGCGCCGCCGCCCATGCTGTAATAGTCATTTTCTTTCTCCTTTCTTTAGCCCTTATAAAAGTTTAATCGGTAAATTTTATTCCTAACAAAACAGATTCACCTTATATACAGTTTATCAAAAATGATGAAAGTATCATAGTATCATTATTCTTATATTGCGTTAACCATTGCCTTGAACTCATGCTCATCAAGCGTTTCCTTTTCCAGAAGCTGAGCAGCGATGCTGTCGAGTAAGGAACGGCGATCGGAAAGCATGGTTTTAACTATGTTGTACTGGGTCTCCATTATGGATGCCATTTCCTCGTCAATGTACTGCTGGGTGGACTCGGAGTATTCGCGCTGGAATTGGGGTTCCCGCTGCTCATGATTGCCGAGCATAGAAGCGCCGCGTTGGGTGAGAGCCACATTCTTGAAACGGGCGCTCATGCCATAGTCGGTGATCATGCGACGGGCAACATCGGCTGCTTTGGTGAGGTCATTGGCGGCGCCGGTTGAGATTTTGCCGAACACCAGTTCCTCGGCGGCGCGTCCGCCTAAGAGTACGTTGATCTTGCCAAGCAGTTCGTCCTCAGTCATAAGGTAGCGGTCTTCCACGGGCATTTGCAGGGTATAACCAAGTGCGCCAAAGCCCCGCGGTACAATCGAGATTTTCTGCACTGGATCAGATCCCGGGGTAAAAGCAGCAATAAGCGCGTGGCCGGTTTCATGGTAGGCCACGATACGGCGCTCATCATCTTTAATAATACGGTTCTTCTTCTGGAGACCAGCCACGGTTTTTTCAATAGCTTCCTCAAAGTCTTTCTGGATAACAAGGGTACGTCCACCGCGCACCGCAAGCAAGACAGCCTCATTCACAATGTTGGCGAGATCAGCGCCTACAAAGCCTGAGGTGAGGCGGGCAACCGCCGCAAGATCAACTTGGGGGCTGAGTTTAACTGACTTTGAGTGAATGGAAAGGATGGCTTCACGGCCCTTGAGGTCAGGACGGTCAACCAGCACCTGCCGGTCAAAGCGCCCCGGGCGCAGGAGCGCTGGATCAAGTACGTCGGGGCGGTTGGTGGCCGCCAGTATGATAAGTCCGCTGGTGGCGTCAAAGCCGTCCATCTCAACCAGCAACTGATTCAGGGTCTGCTCCCGCTCGTCATTACCGCCAGCAATGTTGTTGATGCGGCTCTTGCCAACAGCGTCAAGCTCGTCAATAAAAATGATACACGGCGCCTTATCCCGCGCCTGCTTAAAGAGGTCGCGCACCCGCGCCGCACCCACGCCAACAAACATCTCCACAAAGTCAGCGCCGCTCATGCGGAAGAAGGCAACGCCAGCCTCACCAGCCACAGCCCGCGCCAGCAAGGTCTTGCCGGTTCCCGGGGGTCCCACGAGCAGTACACCTTTGGGTATCTTACCGCCAATATCAGTGTACTTTTTCGGGTTCTTTAAGAAATCAACCACCTCAACCAGCTCGTCCTTAGCCTCGTCAACGCCAGCCACATCGGAGAAGCGGGTAACAATGTCGCCCTCAGCTACAATAACAGCGCGATTCTGCCCCACGGAAAGCACATTGCCGCCCATGTTACCCAGCCGCTTCATAAGGAAACGCCAGATGAAGAAAAAGATGGCAATAGGCAGTACCCAACTGAAAATGATGTTGAGGATCGCGCTGCCCTCGCGGGATACGGCGTAGTAAGCCACGCCTTGGGTGTCAAGCAGGTGTATAAAGTCCTCGGTGAGTATGCCCACCGTGCGATAGATATTCGCCGTGCGCAGATTGTTTCGCAGACCGGGTACCTGAGGAAGTTGGCGCTGGGTCGTGTAACCAGTGAAATAGGAATCGGTAAGTTCCACCCGTTTGATTTCACCACTCGCTATTCGCGCCTTGAACTCGGAGAAATCAATAGTTGGATTCACCCTGCTCATAAAGACATAGTTAAAAAGGCTCATGCCTACGATTAAGATAACAATATAAACAATAGTAAATTTCCAGCCACCGAACTTCTTCGGGTCAGGAAGCTGTGGGCCGCCAAAAGGGAAACGCGGACCGTTTTTTTTCGGCTTTTTATTACTGTCGTCCATTACATACTCCTCTTACCGCATCATCCATGTTACTGTCAAATTCGGTGACGCCGCCGAATGACTTCTCTGAAAGCTGTGCCGGAACCATTCCAATATCTACTTTTTGATAAGTTAATTCAATACGTTCTTCATCAAACCGCCGCTTGATGTCCATGAGTACCGAAGTCTTGGTTTCAAGCACGAAGTTCTTGTCAAACCACAGGCTCATAATGATGCCAATGCCGCGCTCGTCGAACTTGTCAACACGGAACAGCGGTGCCGGATTATCCAGCACATAGGTATTCTTTGTCGCAATGTCCATGAGTACATCACGCGCCTGCTCAAGGTTGGTCTTATACGCTACGCTGAACGAGAGGTCGAGCCTGCGTATGGCATAGCGGGTAAGGGTGATGAGGTTTGCCTTGATAATGGTCTCGTTGGGGATACGCACGAAGAGATTATCAAACGTGCGCAGCTTCACCGAAAGTAGATCAACCGACATAACCACGCCCATAAGCGTATCTACCTGAATCGCGTCGCCCACCTTAAACGGCTTTTCAGACAAGAGAAAGAAGCCGGAGATACAGCTTGCCACCGTGGTTTGGGCAGCGAAGCCAAGCACGATACCCACGATTCCGGCTGCGCCCAAGATCGCAGAAGTGTCGATACCCATACTCCTGAACACGAAGAGCAGCGCCATCACGACGCCCGTGTACTTGATGCCCTTGCGGAGGATAAAGTTGCGCTGCGCGGAGAGCTTTTTTTTCAGCGTCCGCCCCAGCAGCAACTGAAGCAGGTTAAAGATCATGATGATCGCAAACGCCATGAGCAGGGCGCTTACAGCGCGAACAAAAATTTGAGACGGATTAGTCTCGATGATACGCTCTTCAATATCCTTTATAAAAACATTTGGGTTCATATATTACCTTATACTTCAGAGTCGTGTGATGTGATGGATAATATCCATACTCCGGCGAAAAAGTTCATCCCCCGGATCAGTTTTAATGCCTGAGGTGAGCATAGTGGGCTTACCCTTAGGCTGCTTCACGTTCACCTTGAGATCGTTGCCAGTATACTCAAGCTCAAGCTGGTCAGTAAGCAGGTATCCGTGATGTGCATAAATCGAAAGCGGTCTGGGGTATATCACCAGATAGCTCAGGTCAAAGGCGGTCTTCGCGGTGTTCTTTACCGTAATAGCGCAACGCGCTAGGGACGCCGGCTGCTCATCATTTTGGTCTGACCAAGGCGTCAGCGCGTTTGGCAGGGAAAGATAGAGGCTGCCCTCGCTGGTATTTTCCCCAAACCATGCCTTCGAGAGCGTATACGGCATGAATTCGGCGAGCGTGATGTCCGGGCCACACTCGAACTTGAATAAGGGCGGTAGGTCTACGATGAAACGCGCCTCATGGCCGGTGAGGAGCCGTACTGGTTTCCCCAGGGTTACGAAGTACGGCGTTGGCAGATAGGGCCGCATGGAGACCCACTCACCCGCAACCCATGTCGACGCCACCGCAAGCTCGCTGGACGGAGCCTGTTCGTTGAACAGACCGCAGGAGCCTTCCAGCTTATATAAAGGAAGAGCCTTGAACGAGCTTTGCCACTCAATGCCAGTTTTCCGCAGATAGGCTTCCGCGCCGCAGAGCTTCCACTGATACCAACACTCCTCGTCAGGCTTAAATATGTTCCACATAGTTCCAAAAATAATAAAATTATTGACAAGAGGCGCAGGATACGGCGTTTTTTCAGCGCTCTTTTAATACGGAATCCCGCGCTGCTCCTCGCCGTGGATACCCACAAGCCGCTGGTTCTTACGCACGCACGGTCTCTGACACCAGCACACGGGTCTCTGGCACCAGCCGCCTGCACATGCACAGGTCTCTGACACCAGCACACGGGTCTCTGGTACTAGTACACGGGTTTCTGACACCACCGGCTTGCTGTGCACGCATATCTCTGACACCAGCCGCCTGCACATGCACGGGTCTCTGGCACCAGCGCACGGTCTCTGACACTATTGGTCTGCCACACACTCGGTCTCTGACACCGTCTGCCTAGCGCACGTATATCCCTGACCCCGGCATTTAGGTCGCTCTAGCCTATGGCAGAGGATCGAGC
>JAITFA010000018.1 GCA_031281685.1 Treponema sp.
CTGGCGACTCCACAGTTAAAACTGGCGACACTACAGTTTTAACTTTTGACTCCACAGTTTTAACTGGCGAGTCTACAGTTTTAACTTCTGACCCCACAGTTTTACCTGGCGACTCCACAGTTAAAACTGGCGACTCTACAGTTTTAACTTTTGACTCCACAGTTTTAACTGGCAAGTCTACAGTTTTAACTTCTGACCCCACAGTTTTAACTGGCGACTCCACAGTTAAAACTTCTGACCCCACAGTTTTAACTTTTGACTCCACAGTTTTAACTGGCGAGTCTACAGTTTTAACTGGCGAGTCTACAGTTAAAACTTCTGACCCCACAGTTTTAACTTTTGACTCCACAGTTTTAACTGGCAAGTCTACAGTTAAAACTTCTGACCCAAAAGCTGTAGCTTCCGGCTTAAAAGCTAGAGCGAATGACCTGCCCGGTATACGAGCCGGGTTAGCGGCGTGTCCGAATGGGTAGATTTGACCTATGTTTGGGGGATTGAGACAAGCCGGATGTTTGTCTTTAGCAACCCGCGGTTTGTCCGCATACGAAAGCGGGGAATCAGGCGTCAGGCGCTTAACAAACAGTTTTCTTGGTAGAATATAATTGGAAGCTGGGAGCAGCAGGGCGTGTTCTGTCCTTTTACCTGTTGGCTTCAAAAGCATAAAGCCATTCTAATCTTTACGCTGAATATTTCAAGCAACTTGTTAAAAATATGAAAGAATTTTTCTGAAGTCACGAGAACATCTTGCGTGGTAAGTTTGGCGCTGAGTAGCGAGTACCAGCTCAAGCAGCTAACCTAGTACGCACACCAATCCTAGCTTGGTACGCAAATCGGAGGATGGCGCCGGATTCGCCTGATCTTTGCTTTAGTAGTGGACAGATAGCCACAATGGACTTATAGTAGGCTCATGATTGGATTTCTCATCAAGAAGACATTCTTTGATCTGTGGGACAACATGTTCAGGGTCGCGCTCGTCAACCTTGGGTTTATCGCTTCAGCAGCAATTCCGGTCTTTGCGCCGTCACTGCTGGAATCGGTCCCCATACTTGGTTATGTGGCGCTGTTTATCGGTATCGCATGGTGTTTTGTATACCTTGCGACTGCAGCCCTATCCCTCAAGGTCGTGTCTGACTACGGCTCTTTTGGGTTTAAGGACTTTTTCGCAAACCTCAAAACAGCTTGGCCTGTGGGTCTGCTTCTGGGGGCGCTGGTCTTTGCGGCTGTAATCCTGGTTACGGTGGCTATTCCGTTCTACCTTAACATCCAGTCGCTCGTTGGCTTACTTTTTGCCGCGGTGATCTTCTGGACTATGGTAATCGGAGTGCTTTCGTTCCAGTTCTTCTTCCCTGCCCGTGCGCGGCTGGACACCAAACTGACCAAGGTTATCAAAAAATGCTTCCTCATCTTCTTTGATAACCCCCTGTTCTGCATCTTTTCTTTCATCTATGGCCTTATTACTGTGGTGATTTCAGGATTCTTGGCGTTTCTGTTCCCCGGACCCGCCGGACTTCTGCTCTACCTTGACGAAGCACTGCGCCTGCGTATCCTGAAATACGACTGGCTGGAGCAAAATCCCGGCGCAAACCGGCGTAAGATACCCTGGGACGCGCTCCTCATTGAGGAACGGGAGCGAACCGGTACCCGCTCGCTCAAGAGCTTTATCTTTCCCTGGAAGGACTAGGCGCGCCTGCGTCTTAATATGGAGGTACTATGAACTGGGCGCTTGTTGGAACCGGCGGGATTACAAACCGCTTCCTTATTGGATTATCTAAGGCGGCGGGCGCGAAACCCTATGCCATCGTGTCCCGCACGCAAGAAAACGCCGACCGCTTTGCCGCGAAGTACGGCATTGAAAAGGCTTACTGGGATTACGATGCCATGTTAAACGACAGCGCGGTTGACGTGGTCTACATCGGAACCCCGCACGTTACGCACAAAGACCTGGCGATCAAAGCGTTCAGAGCCAAGAAAGCGGTTCTCTGCGAGAAACCGGTGTGCATAAACGCCGCTGAACTCATTGAGATGATCGCTGAAGCGCGGGCGAACAAGGTTTTTTTTATGGAAGCCATGTGGACGCGCTTTGTTCCGCCGCTGGTGAAGGCGCGTGAGTGGCTGCGCGACGGAATGATCGGAGAAGTCAAAATGGCGCAAGCCAACTTCTGCTTTTCCGCGCCTCTGAACAGGGAAAGCCGCCTCTACAACGTCGCGCTTGGAGGCGGGGCGCTCCTTGACGCCGGCGTCTATCCCATCTCACTAGCGTCAATGGTGTTTGGCGGCAACGTACCTGAAAATATCACTTCGCTGATGTACCTCGGCGAAACCGGCGTTGACGAGGAAGTCTCGGCGCTGCTTTCTTACGGCGGGCCGCGCATAGCCCAAGTAAACGCCGCCATCAGCGCCGCCCGTATCAATGACGCATGGATTTATGGCGCACAGGGACACATACACCTGCCGGACTTTGTGTTTTCCCACAGCGCCGCGCTAACACTGTCCGGCAGATTCACCTATACCTACGAACCGGACTTTGTTTCCAATGGCTACAACTACGAAGTGGAGGAACTTATGCGCTGTGTCAGCGAGGGTAAGCTGGAAAGCGACGCCATGAGCCTTGGCGAATCGCTCAACATCATGCGGACTATGGACGAAATCCGTTCACAGTGGAACTTCCGCTATCCGGGGGAAGAGGTATGAAGGCGTTTATTCTGGGCATTGTGATTCTGTTTGCGGTGGCATTTTCGGTGTTACCGGCTGGGCTTGGCTGGGGGCAGGAGGTACTCGTCTTCCTCAAAGGCGCTTTGCCGGTCATTGCGGCTTTTATCGGCTTGATCTCGCTGTTCATTGGCATCGCGGATATCAAAGATCAGACGGAGGCTCACAAGGACGAGGACACAGAGAAAACCTTATGAGTCTTATAAAGGGTTTTATCGGAACCTATACTGATGGACATCTGGGCAGGGCAAAGGGCATCTACTCGTTCACCCTTAACAAAAATGGCGAGGTGGAGAACCTCGCGCTTGCCGTTGAGTGTGTTAATCCTGCGTACATTACCCTTTCGCCCTCAAAGAATCGGCTGTATGTGGTGAACGAAACCTCCAAAGGCATGGTTTCCGCGTACAACCTTGAGGCTGAGAAGCCCCGCTTCCTTAACCAGAAGCCGAGCAATGGCGCTAGTCCCTGTCATATTGTAATCAACAACGCGGCCACACACGCCTTTGTCGCCAACTACCTGAGTGGAACCCTCTGTGTCCTGCCGCTTGAGCCGGACGGTTCGCTTGGCGAGCCAACGCAGCTTATCCAATGCACTGGTAGCGGCCCGAACAAGGAACGGCAGGAAGCGCCTCACGCGCATTTTTTCATGCTTGACCAGAACAACACCCACGGCTTTGTCTGCGATTTAGGCGCGGATCGTCTGACGGCTTTTCGCATTAACCAAGCGCCTGCGCCCCTTGCGCCGCTTCCCCCTTACAACGCCAGACCGGGTTCAGGTCCCCGGCATGGCGTATTCCACCCTAACAACGACATGGCCTACATAGCCTATGAGCTTGATTCCACAGTGGACACGCTACGCTACGATGGGCAAGGCGGTTTTGAGCGCCTGCAAACCATAAGTACCCTGCCGTCTGCGTTTCAGCGCCCCAGCACAGTCGCGGCTATAAAACTCAGTCCTGATGCCTGCCACCTCTACGTCTCAAACCGCGGCCATGACAGCATTGCTGTTTACGAGCTTAGCGCTGGTAAAACGC
>JAITFA010000077.1 GCA_031281685.1 Treponema sp.
CGTTCCAAGACGAACACGTCGTTCAATAGTTATACTGGCGAGGAAGACACGGGTGATATGTCTGGCACCTACGAGATGCCGTTTCCAATGCCGTCGATTGGTTTCAAATGGACTTATTAACTTTAGTGGTTAGCGATAAGAACGGAAAGCGGTACTAGCATAGTACCGTAACAACAAAAGTGAAATCCTTAACATACTGACGCACATTGCTGTTGTCTCTGACACCAGTCAGAGACACTGACCTACGCATTGCTGTTATCTCTGACACCATGGTCAGTGCCACTGATCTGCACGTTACGGTTGTCTCTGACACCATTGCTAGTACCACTGACCTGCACGTTGAGGTTGTCTCTGGCACCAGCGCCACTGACCTGCGCATGAGCTTGCTGTTATCTCTGGCACCATTCAGTGCCACTGACCTACGCATTGAGCTTGCCGTTGTCTCTGGCACCGTGGTCAGTGCCACTGACCCGCGCATTGAGCTTGCCGCTGTCTCTGGTAGTACCACTCAGCGCCACTGAACCCGCGCTATGCCCTTTTCTGGGCGGCGCTGGTGTCAGACACTCTTGAAATGAAACGACGGTTCATCTGCTATCAAGACCCGCGACACAAGCGGTTTGTTTTTGACGGGAATATGGGCGCGAACCAGGTAGGTGAGACCAGCCACAATAAAGAGACAGGCCGCGCCTCCCGCTGCCTGCGCGCCTTCTCCCACGCCGGCAAAACACGCGCCAACAAGCGCGAAGCCTACACCGAAAGCCACAGCCGGCAGTAAGAGCGCCAAAAGCGCCTGCCTCGTAAAGCCCCGCTTTGGCGCGCCGGTCTCTACAAACTGACCAACGCTTAGGGACAAGTTAAGCGTGTTCTCCACCGTGAATAACCGTGTCCGATCTCTTGTTCCACATTCCTGACTCAGACAAGCAAAACAGGCAGCTTCTGGTCTTCCTTCCTGTACCGTAATGGTTTTTCCATCTATCGCTTGAATTCTACCAATCATTTTTGCGCCTCCACTGAATTCTCCACAGAATCCGCATCCTCTTCCCGCGTCTCCTTAACCTGCGCAGGCGGAACCCGCTCCCGAACCCGCGTTATTGAACGCGCCTTGCCGTCATCGGCAATGTCAATGATGACTCCCTGTAACTCAGGCTCAGACCAGGCGTCTTTCGTCCAGTCTGGAATGCCGGTGAGGTACTCCTGAATACGTTCCGCCGCGTCAACACCGCCAACCGAGTCCGCGCTTCCTGTACGTCCCGCGTCGGTAATGACCGCTGTTCCCCCGCTCAATACAGTCTCATCCGCAGTCTGAACGCGAGTGTGCGAGCCAATCACAGCGGAACAATGCCCGTCTGCGGCAAAGAACAGTGCGCGTTTTTCCGCAGTCGTCTGCGCATGAAAGTCAAGCACAATGTACGGCGTTTCCTGATGGAAACGTTCAAGAAGCACCGGTAACAGGGGCGCTGGATTATCGCCATGGATCCGGTTGAAACCGCTCTGGCCCAGCAGGGTAGCCACGGCAATCTTTTGCTGTCCGGCTTTGAAAATCCGCGATCCAAACCCCGGCGCTGCTGGACTTAAGTTATCAGGCCGCAGTACATAAGAAATTTTTTCCAAATTTTCTACCAGGTCTTTCTTATAGAAACCACATTCCCCGACGCTGAGTACGTTGACGCCCAGTTTATGGATATACGCGGCGTGATTTCTGCCCAGTCCATTACCGCCGGTAACGCCGTCAGCGCCAGCGATGATGAAGTCAAACGTATGCCGCTGTTTGAGCGCGATCAGCCCCTTTTTCAAGGCATAGACACCAGCCTTGCCTACGATTTCCGCTATATAAAGAACTTTCATTCCACTTACCACCCTTTACGCTTACCAGGACTGTTTGGACAGACCAGAAAGGATTCGCTCGAATTCCGCCGCCGCCCGATAATCCCGCAGTTCCCGGCAGGTATCCCGCAGGTTATACACCGCGTCATAGAAGAGCGGCGCGAGACTCAGCGCCTCTTCAAAACAACGCCGCGCCTCCTCGTAACGACACCCAACAAAGTGGAGCGTCCCCAGATTATTCCAGGCTTTTGGCGAAAACTCGTCCCGTACAAGCGCCGAATGATAGCACTCTTCCGCAAGCTGAAACTCCCCGATCTCATAGAAAATGAGACCCATAGCGACCCAAGCCTCGGCGAGTCCATCATGGATAAGAATCGCCTGCCCAAAACTGCCGAGCGCCTCGCTATACTCCCCAAGATGTTGTTGAGCAATGCCAAGATTCAGCCATAAAAGCGGATTCTCTGGCTCCATGTCAAGCGCTCTTTGAAACAGCAGGATCGCCTCATCGGGCCGATTCGCTTCGGTTAACGCGATACCAGAGTCGTTTAATAATGATGCGGTCTCCATAGTCCCTTCCTGTTAGGTTTTGCTTATACTAAGCTGTTTTGACCGTTGCGTATAGTAGACTGGCAAACAAGGGCTTTGACATTGAGCAAAATGAGTTTTATATTACTCCTATGAGTATTCTGAGCAACCAACAATTAAAAACCTTCTATGAACAGTACAAAGCCTCCTTTGTTATCTTTTCCAAAGAGGCTATCAAAGCTACAGGTCTATGCGCCCAGCAGATATATCTCAAGTGTATGGGTAATCTCTGGCCGTGTGTCCTCTATTCTTCTTCATTTGAAACCGCCAAGATAGTGGCGAACATCAAAACAGGATTGGTTGAGAAGCTACAGAGCGCAAAAAACACGGCGAGCATTCGCTTCTGTTTCAAGGTATCTGAGAACAGTGAAGAGCTGATCTTCTTTGTGAATATGAAGTCATTGGGTTTCGCCCCCTACGGTAGCTCAGGCGACGTGGCTATCTTTACCTTCCAGTATATTCAGCATCCGCCTGACGACCTGATCGACATTCTGGGGCGCTTTCTGAGCGTGAATGAGAACTTCTCCAAACGACGCGGTGAACGGATCACGCTTGTGCCGAGTACCATACGGAAGTTAAACATCGCCAGAGAAGCGGTGGTTTTGATCAAAGACATACCCCGGAATTGTATCATACGAGACATTTCTTTCTTTGGCGCAAAGATTATCCTGATGCAACTGCCCATATCTATCGAGACAGAAAGTGTGGTTCTCAATGTAAGCTTCAGTAATCCTGCTGAAACGTTCATGATGCCCGGACATCTTGTCCGCTCGGAAACGGTCGAGGGCAGGCAAGACCTCCTCGCGCTAGGGGTTGCCTTCAACGAAGAGACTATCCCGATTAACTATAAGATGCGGATCAATGATTATATCAACCTGACGTTCCAGGAACCTCTCGATCGGCTGTCTGTTGTCCCGTACCAAATAGAGGCATGATGGGTAAACTTGTTTTTCTATCAATCCCTGACTCATTGCGCATAAGTCTTGAGCATGAACACAACCATGACAAGTCGATGTTCATCATTGACCCTACGGTTCCCATTCCTGTGGATGAGGCCAATGTCGAGAACCTTTCCACTGAGGCTCTGCTTTCCGGCATGATCCGCTTCCTCATGGAAGCGGCAGAGCAAACTTCGCCGGACTTTCTGTATACTGAGTATGTCACATATTACCGGCGCTTTGTATGCGCGATGAGGCCGAGTATACTCGCGGAATTTACTGAGGCGGCAATCATCAAAGCCAGAAACGCTGATTACGCCATGGCGCTGGAGATACTCGCGGCGCTTGAGGCGCTCTTCTCCTCGTCTGAGCCGGTATTGCTTAACAAGGCGCTGGTACTTGAGGAACGCGCCGCCTCGCTGGAACAGTCAGAGCAGGACGCAAAAGCCGCTTGGGGCGCGGCGCTTGAGGCGTATGAGGCGGCGCTCGCCGTAAAGCCGCCCATCCCTGACGCGCTCTTTAACGCGGGCTTTTTTTTCATAAAACAACAAAACTTTGCGCGGGCAAGGCATTGTTTTTATGAGTATCTGGCAATCACCGCTGAACATAACAATGATGAAGATGATGACGAGCTGAAAGAAAAACAGAAACAGGCAAAAGCCAGTCTGCGTGAGATCGAAAAGCATAAGCTCGACGACGCCCTGTTTCAGGAAGCGTATAACGCGGTTCGCGCTGATAAGGCACAGGAAGCGCTCCCCAGTATCCGCGCCTTCCTTGAGCGCCACAGTGAAGTCTGGAACGGCTGGTTCCTTTTGGGCTGGGCGCTCCGCAAACTCAAGCGCTGGGATGACGGAGCCGCCACATTCAAAAAGGCGATTGAGCTGGGCGGCGATAACGCTGATACCCGAAACGAGCTTGCCATCTGCTTGATGGAAATGCAGGACTATACTGGAGCGCGCAAACAACTGGAAACCGCGCTCAGGCGAGAGCCGGAAAACGTCAAACTCATCTCCAATCTCGGGGTTCTCGCGCTGCGAAAGGGCGACGATGACGAAGCCGCCGGCTTCTTCCGTACAGTACTCGAAATCGAACCGGACGACCCAATAGCGCGGGAATATGTTTCACACTACTGACATCAATCGGTGAGCCGTCCGAAGCGTAACAGGACAGGCTGTCGCAAAGTCTATAAAAAAGGTGAACCCCCTTGACCTAAGTTCAGAAGCTATGCTAAGGTATGGCTATGAACGCAGGGAACTGCCGGGGCTTTGCCGGACCTCATTACAGTCAGACTCACTGCTCAAAGATCGCGCTAGGGACTGCCGTTCCTTGTCTGTGGAAAAATTCTTTACAGTTTTTAACAAACTTGCTGGAAATAGGCTTTCCCGTGTGCTATGTTGTCAGTATGAACTTCAGAACTAACGAGCGTCGCTCTTCCTATAGCCAAGTTTCTCATTGTTCCATAAGCAATCGAGCGCCGTTAGTAACGAAATTTATCTACACGCCCCCCCCCCCCCCCTGGATAGCACGTAAGCGGCATTGCTTTGGCGGATGTTTCGCCTCGATAATAACTTTTGACGCTAAAAATCTCAATGCAGCCCTCAATCTCACGGGAAAACGTTTGCTTGTGTCGCTTCTTAGCGGTTCTAAACGGTGTTATGAACAAGAAATAGTAGCAGTCCCTATAGCTAATAAGTCTCCGCACAGCCAAACCGCACATGCGCCAAACCTCATGGCTTATGTAACACGGACAAGACGCCTCACAGCTCTGGTACAAACAGCATTATCTCCCGCGCTCAAAATCCTACGCCGTGAAACACACCGATTTCCCTCCGCAACAATAGCCGCCGCCAGTAGAACAAGTTTCCTCGCCTATCATCCGCACTCACTAACCGATAGCGTAAGAACCTTACACTACCAGTTACGAGTCTTATCCTACCGGTTAAGGTTCTTATCCCATCGGTTAAGAGCCTTACGCCATCGGTTAGGGTTCTTATCCTGTTGGTTAAGGTTCTTACACTATCGGTTAAGGTTCTTATCCCTTCGGTTAAGACCGCTATCCTACCAGTTAAAACCGCCGCGCAGCAGCCTCAGACCCTTCAGCACCTTCTTTACAGGGACTTACCATGAACGCCTCGCGCTCATGTTCAATCTTATCAATAAGGAGTTACTTATGAGTTCTATTCCCTCCGCGGAAGTCGAATTTGTCGAGTGGAGCGGCAATCTCATTGACGTGTCCAAAAACCACAAAACCGAGTGGGGGCTGCCCGAAGACCAGTTGACCGGACTTGAGTC
>JAITFA010000139.1 GCA_031281685.1 Treponema sp.
ACGTTATGACGGCGCTCAAGCGTGGTGAACCACTCGGTACTGATGTAGCTGCTGGCAAGGGCTTCATAGATCGTGGTGAAATTCCGCAAGGACGTCTCAAGCTCAGTGCGGGCGTATCCAGCGGCTTCTTTTTTATAGAGCATCTTTGCCCAGTCTGAAGTCTGCGCCAGCAGAATCTCGCGGGCAGCCTGATTGAGCAGGCGCTCCTTTATGCCACTTTCGTTGGGGAAACGGTCAGCCAGTTCAATCATACGTTCAAGGGAACGAGTCACATGGCGATACATCCAGTCGTTTGAGGCGTCAAGCCATGTCTCTGCATAGCCATTCACCCCCCCAGACGAAAAGCCCGGCATGATTACCTCAAAATCCATGAGGTTCTGCTTGAACAGGTACTCCGAGGGCGTCATAAACTGAATCGTCTCCCGTTTTGCGCCTTCGCGGAACAGAGCCTCAAGGAACCATGTTCCCTCGTGCCAGAAACGGCCAAAGGTATCGGCGTTATACGCGCAGAGGCTGATCTTTGCCTCGTCCATGAACGTAGCCGCAAGATTAAACTGCATGACGCGCTGGTCAAGAAACGTGATTGCCTGTTCCCGCGCTTTTTGCACGGCTTTTTCCGGGTCATACAGCGGCTTTCCGCCCTTTCTCGACGTGTTATAGCCCAGTGCGCGATACTTGTAGCCTGTGGCGCTCCTCGCCTGAGCCGCGCTGGTAAACGGGCGAATCATATCTACCGGGAGTTCGTAACCCACATCTTCATAGTTATCGCGGTACGCGCCGTCATGGAAAAAACCGCGCTCGCTGTCTACAATGTCCTTGTGCGCATAATAATCCCGTGCCAGAAGCAGTAGCCCGCGGGGGGTTTGCGCCGGATAAAAGCTCCCGTAAGGCGCTGGAGGTTTACTCAGCGCAAAGGCGTGGGTCTCGACAATGGTATAGCCAAAGTTGTAGGCGCGGAAGAAGCGCTCCAGTTCCGGGGTCCAGCCAAGTTCAGGCAGCCAGAAGCCCTGAGAGCGGGCGTCGGTCCGGCGAATCTCGCGTGAGCCAAAACAACGGCGGTAGGAGGAAACCGCCACTTCAAACTGCGCCTGAATCACCTCTGGCCATGAAGTATAGAAAGGGAGAAAAGCGTGGGTCGCGGCGGTGTTCAAAAGCTCAAGACGCCCCTTGCGCTGATAGCGATCAAACACGCCGATGATGTTCTTTTCATAACGCTCGGTGAAGTTGATACGGCGTTCCAGCGCCGTGTCATAGAAACGCTTTGCCAGATGCTGAAGAACCTCGTTACCTTTCGTCCGCTCAATCTCGCCAGCGCCAAACTCGATCTGCCGGTCAATGTAATCAAGATAGCGTTCCAGAATCAGTTCATCCTTACAGAGATGGCATAGGATTGGGGAAAGGGAAAGCGCCATGCGAAACGGCACGTGGTCTGCGTCAAGCCGGTCAAACATCTCAAGGAGCGGCAGGTATGTCTCCGAAAGACTCTCGAAAAACCAGCGCTCTTCAGCCGTATCCGGTACTTTAGGATCGCGGATAAAAGGCGCATGAGCATTCAGGACTATTGAAATAACATTGCGTTTCATGGTTTAAGCCCGTTTGATACGAGATTCTCTGTCATTGTTATGAAGTATAGTAAAATCTTCTATCCCAGACAGGCGGATAAGCGGGTTTTTGTACAGAACCGCGTCTTCCAAAGGGTTGAACAGGTGGGGCATGGTAAAGGGGCGCGACGCGGCAAGCACGATTTCTTCATCACTGCGTAGCGCACAAAGCTCTATCTTAAAACGCCCTTCTTCCGGCGGAAAACCGATGTACCAAGCGTCATCCTCAGTGCCGACTGGAATAGTGAACGGCTCCTGCGAGTTGTGGTACTCCGAAACCTTGAGTTGATAGCCCGCAAAATCATCGGCTTTCTCATAGATTTCCTTGTCATCGCTTTTGACCTCCCAGAAGGTGAAAGCCCAGAGCGGATCACGCAGCATGACCTCAATAAACGTGATATTATAGTGCTGGGGCAGGGGAACCGGCTCGGTGATCCGTTTTTCGAGGAGCTTTCTGTGTGGCGCGGCTGCCGTACCAGCAGGGACCTCAGACGCCTCTTCCTCCTCGGCGCTTTCCATAAGCTCTTCAATGATGAATATCCGATCCAGTTCAGGCGGGATATCAATACCAAAACTATCCGCAAGCTGAACAAGTTCTTGGGTAGTCAGACTTTCAAGGTACGGTCTTTTTAAATTAGTTGCTTGAATGAGTATAGCATCCATAGCCTCGATAATGGGAAAAAGAGCAACGCCTGTCAAGGCGCGATTCGCGTTATTGATTGCGCTGCTTTCCCTAACCGTTCTTTTTGATTATAAACCTGAGCGGATAACGGCAGCCGCTTTACCACTGGCTTTCAGCCTTGACGCCAGAGAAGGCGTTAAGCGCGGCTTCATCTGCGCGTTGAGGACGACGCCGGAACAGCGTTTCCTTTATGGAAACGACCTTGTCGGCGAGGCAGATGATCCAGCCTTCACGATACTTAGGCGGGTGTAACAAAGTGTATGGCCACATGTGCGTCCGAATGAGCGACCACTCTTTGTCTGTAACGTTGAAATAGCGGCGGGCGTTGTTGGCAGCAGTTACGGGGTGAGTCCAGCCGTGAAACGACCACATACGCGACGGCACATGCCAGTCGTACAAAAAAAAGTCGTGTAACAGCGCGGCGCGGATAAGGCTGCGCTTGTCGCTAAGTTTGAATATTTCGGCAATGGCAAAGCTCATCCGCGCAACCGCCACGCTATGCTCATACACCGAAACCGCGCCATGTTGGATAAACTGTTTGCACTCGGCAAACTTTTCACTGTCGCGGACGGATTCCGCGAGACGTTCAAAAAGAATCGTGTTTCTCATACTAAAGTCCGTCAGTTTTATTAGGGATACCAGCTCGTTTGTTGCGGATACACTTGCCATACGTGAAGATAATATCCAGCATGAACCCAAGTCCAAGCGCCCCATCGAGCCAATATAGCGCAGGCAGACCGATGATGTCCATGAACCACAGGGTTGCGTCCCAGTAAAAGTACACAAACGCCAGCGCTACTAGCCCGAAAAACAGCGACGTGGTCAGCGCAATGCGGCGCTGAAAGTTACACCAGTAAGTGAAGGGATAGGTAGCGTAATCCCAACTCCGTTTGCCTACGACCTTCTCCAGAAACAGCGCGGCGAGGTACTCAACGGCGGTGCATAAGAGCGCTCCCGCGATATACACCAGCAGGGGATGCGCCTTTAGCGGCGTCAGCGTAGCGTAGATGACAAAGCCGCCAATGCCATGCACCGGCACATAGGGTCCGCGAAGACTGCCCTTGTTCACAAGGCGCTTACGCACAATTGATTCCATCACACATTCGCCAGCCCAGCCGGAAAACGAGAAGAAGAAAAAGGCAAAAATACAGCGCTCAACGCTCAGGTTAAACACGGGTATCACGGATTACCAGACCAATCGCTACGAGACAGCCGCGATTTTACGGCGCAGAAACTCGTAAATCGGTAACTTGGAAAGCATCGTATTGATGCCGTGTCCAGAAGTGTCCACATGGTCTCCATCACTGTTGTCAAAGTTCTTGGCGTTCATAATGAGCATTTGTAAGCGGTTCTCGATATTGGCAAAGCTGGTGTCCGGGTCGTAATCCAGCGGCAGTATCTGTATTGCCGGAAATTCTTCTTTAATGCGCTTGATGACCCCGCGACCGCAGACATGGTTGGGCAGACAGCCAAAGGGCTGGATGATGACGAATGACTTTACCCCGGCGGCAGCGCGATGCAAAATATCAGCCACCATTAAGAAGCCCTCGCCGGACTGGATCGAATGGTGAATGATGTGATCGCTGAGTTTTGCCATCTGGGGCAGACGCAGGCTCGGCTCAAAGAGCGGGTGCTTGCGGGCAGCGTATTCCACAAGGTCAATGGCAAGGTCAGAATAGCGCTCGCCGCCAAAGGCATAGAGCATATCCGGCAGCGAATGATGTACGTTAAAGTCCAGCACCTCTGACACCGTGTGAAACAGCATGAGGTTGCGGTACACGTCGTACATGCGCGGCAGTTCCACCTCCATGCCGTTCTTTTCAAGGTACTCCTCAATGTTAAAGTTAGAGCCGCTGTGGAAGGTCATAAGGTACTCGCCGGTGATGAACACAACGGGCTTCCGTATGGTTCGGTCGTAGGGAATGGCGCATATAGCGTCGAGGGCTTTCTTGTACGCCATGTACCCGGCTGACATTGACAGCCCACGCACGGACAAGCCGCGCATTGACAGGGCTTCGCAAATCTCATCAACGGCTGCCTCGAACACACGGTCGGTTTCGCCCTTGTTCAGCTCGTATGGGCGAATCTTGCGGCGCAGGTCTTCAAGCACGTCAGTCATAATGATGCCCCACGCCGCACGCGCATAGGTGAGTTTATTGAACCGAAACGCGGGATGCAGGTTCTTGGTGTCGGTAAAGTCGCTTGACAGGATCGGTACGTTGGCATAACCAGCGTCGTCCAGAGCCTTGCGCGTGAGCATCATGTAGTTGGTAAGGCGGCAGTCGCACATGGTCTTACCCGTACCCACTACCACTTGATCAGGGTCGTAACGCCCGCTTTGGAGCGCTTCCAGCGCCTCGCCGATGATTATCTGCGCTGGAAAGCAACTGTCGTTATGGACGTACTTCTTACCGAGCCTCATCGCCTCCCTGCCTCCCATTGGCAGGGGATCAACCTTGAGACCCTCGCTGCGAAGCGTAGCGCTCATAACCTTGCAATAAGTGCGGCTGACGTTGGGGATCAGGATGGTTTTCAGATTGCGGTCTTCCTTGGCGAATTTCACCTCATACGGATCGCCAAGCGGCTTTGTTACGACACGCCCCATGTCTTTTTGCCGCCGCGCCTGTACAGTCTCAATGAACGAGCGTACCCGTATCCGCAGGGGACCGGCAACGTCGCTCTCATCGAGCTTGAGTATCAGCGGCGACTTACCGGCGATTTCATACAACAGCCGCGTTACTTCGTCAGTAAAGAGGGCATCGTGTCCACAGCCAAAGCTGAATATCTCGACGTATTCCAGAGCCGGATGTTCCGCCGCCAGTATCGCGCCGGACAAAAGCCGGGCGTGGTTACTGTTGGTTATGTCAATACGGGTCTTCGACAGGTCAACCTCCTGCATACCGGGCAAGGCGTCCACAGTCAGCACTGGAATCCCAAGGCTAGTGAAGTAACGGGAAAGCTGGTGATTCACCAGTTGGTCAAACTGGTAATGCCGCCCAGCCAGCACCACCGCAAAAGCCGTAGGATCGATCTGCCGCTTCTTCTCCACACCGGCGATGATGCGTTTACACTCGGCAAGCAGTTCCGCGTTAAACGCCGCCAGCGCCTCGTCGCCTTGGGCAATGGCTTTGAGGCAGGTTTCTTCATCAATACCAAACGTATTTTTGATATAACGGCTAAGCTGGTAATCACGGTCTTGCTGCTTAAACCAGTGAAAGATCGGCGTGTCAAAAGGCGTGTGCCAGCGCCGCTCAGGATCATCGGAATACTTCACCACAAGGGGATAGCCTTTCAGTACCGGACAGGTGAAGGTACTCTGCGGCTCAAGGTTTTCTGACGGAAGGTGGTTAAACAACGGCATAAACACGCGGTCAACCTTGCCGCCGCTGTCCAAGAGGTCGTGCAGATGTCCGTGCGCCAGCTTTGCCGGAAAGCACACGGTGTCAGAGGCTACAAACGGAAGTCCGGTTTCAAACAGCTTCTTGGAACTGGGGCGCGAAATCTTTGTCTTAAAGCCCAGCGCGTGAAAAAAAGTGGTGAAGAACGGCATCGTGCGCCAGAAGTCCAGCACTCGCGGCAGCCCAATAACAATGTCCCTCGGCTTATCAAGCAGGGTAAACTCATAGTCCTTGAACAGCAGCTTTTCCCGTGTCTTGATCATGTCGGGAACAGCGTCCATGTCAGCGCTGATCTTCCGCAACTTCTCGCGCAGGTTCGCGTCTTTTGAGTCGCCCAGCAGTTCGCCGCGCTCACAGCGATTACCCGTGATCCACGTCTTCCCGTTAGAGAAGGTAACAAGGGTACGGTTGCAGTTATTGGCGCAGAAGGTACAGGTTACGTTTGATTCTTGGGTATAGGTAAAAGTCTGTAACACATCAAAGCCAATGAAGCGCGAGCGGGCGTTCTGCTGCCGCTGCTTATTGCCGAGCTTTTCAGCAAGGTGTTTCTTGGTAAGCAGGGCAATGCCGATAGCGCCCATCTCCCCCGGATAGGGGGCGCGAACAACTTCTTTGCCAATGTACTGCTCCAGCGCCCGCAGTACCGCGTCGTTCTTGAACGTGCCGCCTTGTACCACAACCTTGTCGCCAAGCGCGGAAAAGTTCGACAGGCGCACCACTTTGGTAAACACGTTTTCCACAATGGAGCGGCACAGACCAGCCATGATGTCATCCGCCTGTTTGCCGTTCTTTTGTTCCGTGATAATCGTGCTGTTCATAAATACAGTACAGCGGCTCCCTAATTCCGCCGGATGCTGGGCGTCAAAGGCGGCAGTGGCGATGCTCTCAAGCGGAATGTTGAGATTGGCGGCAAAGTTCTCAAGAAACGAGCCGCAGCCAGAGGAACAGGCTTCATTCACCGTGATATTGGTAACAATACCGTTGGTAATGCTGATGGCTTTCATGTCCTGACCGCCAATGTCCAGTATAAAGCTGGCTCCCGGCGCATATTTCCGCGCCGCCTCAGCGTGCGCCACGGTTTCTACCGTGTGATAATCCGCGCCAAAGGCTTTGTCAAAGAGCAGTTCCCCATAGCCAGTGGTTCCAAGCGCGATAATGTCCAGGGTAACGCCGTCATCGTCGTAGCGTTTCTTCATGTCGAGCAAGGCTTGCTTGATAACCTTAAGCGGCTCGCCCTTGTTACTGGCATAAAACCGGTCTACCACGACTTCGTTCTCGTCAAGCAGCACAAACTTCGACGTGGTTGAACCAGCGTCAATACCCAGATAGACCCGCAGGGTATCGCCGCGCCGCGCTGTGTGATGAGGCGGCGGCGCTAACTGGTGCCGCTTATCAAAGTCAGCGCGTTCTTGCGCTGTGGCAAAGTAGACAGCGCCTCGCGACGGCGCTTTATCACGAATATGCTCATGGAACGTGGACAACGTGGCAAGCGCGTCCTTCAGGCTAAAGCCTCTGGTGTTTTCGGTTGAGCCTTCCTTAAAAATCTCCTCTATAGATAAAGCCGCCCCATGAGCGATAAGTGTTTCGGGATTTTCAGGGCGGATGATGTCATTCTCGCTCAGTCCCAGACGCTCGGCAAAAACGCGGATAAGCGTGGGGTTAAACGTAAGAGGACCGCCTTCAAAGATGATGGGCGGCTTGAGTTCAAGACCCTGAGCAAGCCCGCCAATGCTCTGTTTGGCAATAGCGTGGAACGTTGACAGGGCAATATCCTCGCGGAGACCTCCCTGATTGAGCAGCGGCTGTATATCGGTCTTGGCAAACACGCCGCAGCGACCGGATATGTCGTAGACCGCCGTGCCTTTTACCGCCAGCGTCTCGAATTCCTCCACTGGCGTACGCAGCAGCGCGGCAACCTCGTCAATGAACGCGCCGGTTCCACCCGCGCAGCTCCCATTCATCCGCATATCCGACGCCACGAGCTGGCCGCTTACCTCGTCGTGGTAAAAAAACACAATCTTGGCGTCCTGCCCACCCAATTCAATGGCGACCCGCGCATGAGGGTAAAAAGCGCGCACCGCAACCGCGTTGGCAACAACCTCCTGCACAAAGTGCGCCCCAATAGCATCGGCAATCGGTTTGCCGCCGGAACCGCAGATAGCAGCGCGGAATGTTGCATGGGGAAATTGTTCCTGTACTTCAGCAAGCAGTTCCCGCGCTGTTTCCGACTGATAGGCATTGTGCCGACGGTAACGCGAAAACCGCGCCTTCTTCGTCAACGGGTCCATAACAACGACCTTCACCGTCGTGGAACCCACATCAATGCCAAGCCTCAAACTCTCTCTATCCATGGGCTAGATAATACTCATTCCTTGTATTTGTGCAAAGGGTACAAAAAAGCCCCCGCCAATACAAAACCCTGCTGGTTAAGGTTTTTGCTTTTCTTCTATAAATGTGAGTTCGACGTATCAATGTCAAACACCAGTAAGACACTAGTAACGACACACGATCAAGGGAAGGATCGCGACACGATCAGGAGAAGGATCGTGCCTCGATCAAGAGAAGGATCGCGACACGATCAGGGACACGATCGCGACACGATCAAGAGAAGGATCGCGACACGATCAGGAACACGATCGCGCCTCGATCAAAGGAAGGATCGCGATACGATCAAGGGAAGGATCGCGACACGATCAAGGACACGATCGCGACACGATCAGGAGAAGGATCGCGACACGATCAAGAGAAGGATCGCGACACGATCGCGGCGCGTTATAAGCCATTGACCCACAAGGGGCGTTAGGCACGTCGAACTCACGTTTCTATAGATAAGCCTCTGACTTTTTTATAACGTGCCGTGTTACTGCTTGTAGATAAGAGGAGTTCGATGAAAAGGAACGTATCTGTGGATGACGTATAACTAGATAAGAGGCTTAGCGCCGTCCGGCTTGCCGTTAAACGGCAGTACCAGACGGCGGAGCCGCGCGGTTAAAAGCCCGCCTGACGCGGACCTTTCCCGCTTATTTTTTGGT
>JAITFA010000196.1 GCA_031281685.1 Treponema sp.
GAGGATCGCTTCTTCATTCATGGTGTGTGTCTCCTACGACGCGCTTAATTCCAGCTTGTCTACCATAAGAAATTGCGAGCCTGAGCCGGAAGCGGCATACGACGTTCTGGTAACCCGAAGCCGGTAGTAACGGTAAAAACCGGGGCTGTCAAGAACAAACGGTTCCTGCCATGCGTGATCGCTTTTCCCGATAATATAATCCGTTACGCTGCCTAAAACCTCCCACTTGTCCACGCCTGAGGCGGTATTCCACGCGGCGGCGTCATTGGAACCCAGTATCTGAAAATCCCGCGGGTCTTCCCAGTTGTTGGTGTAGCCGGTACTGGATTTGGAATTACAGCTTTTTAAGCGCCCCCGTCGGCGAACCACGCCTCGCCTAAATCTATCTGGAGCCACCAGTCGCCGCCCTGTAGAGTATCCGTCCCTTTTCCCCGCAGGCCGCCGCGCTATCGACGCCCGTCAGGGCTGAAAAGGCTATGTAGGCCTCATAACTGGCCACGTAGTTTTGGGAAGAAACTCTGTGCGGCGCGGGCGCTGTGTTGTTTGTCATGTTTTACCATGTACCTTGTTCCAGTATCGCGCAAAATTACCCTTGATCCATTGCATTATCCTGGAAAGGTACTCCCCGTTCTCCGGTTTGATGACCAGATGGACGTGGTTATCCATGATACAGAAGTTGAAAAGCTGAAACGGGTACTTTTGCTTCGCTCTTTTGACGAAGGTCAAGAACATAGTCTTGATCCACGGCGATTGGAGTTCCATCTCATTACGGTTAATTTCCGAGGTAACGTGATAGGCGGCTCCGTCCTGAAGTTCTCTTGGATATCTCATAGCTATAGATATGGCTCTGGGAAGGGCTAATGCTTTAGTGTATGTCTGGCACCAAAACACCACGGCAAACTTTATGTGTCTGGCACCAAAACGATAGTCAATTCAAGTTGTATCTTAATGGAAAGATAACGTATAATACTCCTGTTATGAGAAGTTTTGATGTTGCGAAAGCGTGGGAAATCCTTATTCCCGCAGGTATGCCGGCAGCACAGAAAGTTGGAAATGATTTGTCCCGCTGTATTGCCTTGCTCAGGCGGCAAACCGGTCTCGCTGAACAGCCCTGCCCGGTTAAAACCAGTGATGTTTCCATACCTGACGATACGGTTCCCATTGTTGTGTTGAACGCGGAGGCGGGCGGGCGTGAACGAAATGGGTTCTCATGGCGCATCGGTAAAGAGCGCATTGAGTTATACGGGGAATCAGACAGGGGCTTGTGTAACGCGGTTTTCGATTTTCTGGTGGCGCTGGGCTTTCGCTGGCCCAAGCCTGATGAGGAAGTTCTGCCAGAATCAAGAGGCGAGTATCAGATCGCGGAAGAGTACGCCTACCAGCCCTCCAGCGTAGATACCATGTACCGCCGGCTGCTGTTCTGGGGTAAGGACGCGCCTGAAATGTGGGAAAAAACCATCGTGTGGGCTGCGCGTAACCGGATCGACGCGCTCGTGTTTTCTCTGCGAAGTCAGCTTATGTGGAATAAACTCGCGGAGGTTGAACCTGAGCCTTTTTTTTTCTTTTTCACGAAAAAGAAAAAGCTTGTGCCGCCCTCGCCGTACCGCGACAAACTGCTTACGCTTGCCGAAGAATACGCTCTGTCCATTGAGATGGGCGGCTGGGACTTATCGTGTCTTCTGCCCAGAACTTATTATAAGTCGCATAAGGACTTCTTTCGTATGAACGACGGGAAACGGGAGCAAGCCAATAACTTTTGCCCAACCAATTCTGAGGCTCTGACAATCATCCGGCGGGAGGCTGAGAAGGTGTTTCGCGCCTACCCTGAAATCAACGTTTATCATTTCTGGCCAGACCGTGGGTATGAGACTGCCTGGTGTTCCTGTCCTACCTGTCGTGCCTTTAACCCGGAAGAGCAGAACCGTATTGCGCTGGCCACAGTCGCGGATGTCCTGCGCGATATCAAACCAAAGGCGCGTATCTCCTGTTTTGAGGATTCAAATATCAAAAAGGATATCGCGCTCAGGGCTAACCTCTTTATCGTGGAGCGTTTACCCGGAAACAGCGGCGCGGAAGCGAGTGGCTGGTTTTTATCGGAAATTAAAGTCTGAGCTAGTTCAAAAACTTGCTCTTGACCGAAAATAACTCATAGGAGTAATAAAATGAAACTGTATAGTCGTGGACAACTTGTTTTTATTTCAATGATAAGCGCGTTTATTGCTATCGCGCTTATGGCAGGCGCGGGGATTCTGTTCCTTCGTAAGCATAACGCACAAACATCTGCCCAAGTGCCAGAGGTGGCGAGCGATGTGGTCGGACGTATAAGTGAATCGCCAATGGCTCAGGACAATGCTCCACGCATAAGCGTGAATACGGCGGATATCGTCCAGTACACCGATAGTGAGCGGGAAAACATCACGGTATATGAGCGACTGAACAGCGCGGTGGTGAACATCACAACTGAAACCGTGGCGATCAACTGGTTTCTTGAACCAGTACCGCAGGACGGCGGTTCCGGCTCTGGCTCAATTATCGACACCCGCGGCTATGTGGTTACAAACAACCATGTGATCGAAAACGCCTACAAGGTTTTCATCAACCTTGCCGACGGCAGCCAGTACGAAGGCACGGTCGTCGGTACTGATCCGGAAAACGACATCGCGGTACTCAAGTTCAACCCACCGCGTGGCGTTACCCTCCGCATCATTCCTTTCGGGGAATCCGGCAACCTGAAAGTGGGGCAAAAAGTTCTGGCAATCGGCAACCCCTTTGCCCTTGAACGTACCTTAACCGTGGGCATCGTTTCTGGTCTGGGTCGTCCCATACAGACCTCGAATAACCGCATTATTCAGGGTATGATACAAACCGACGCTTCGATTAATCCGGGCAATTCCGGCGGTCCCCTGCTTGATTCACAGGGACGCATGATCGGTATCAACACGATGATCTACTCTACCTCCGGCGGTTCAGTGGGCGTTGGCTTCGCCGTACCGGTAAACACAGCCAAGCGGGTAGTGGCTGAACTGATCGAAACCGGACGGGTGCGGCGCGGCATGATCGACGCAACCATGATTCAGCTATTTCCAGCGCTGGTATCCTATGCCAAACTGTCAGTTTCCAGCGGCCTACTCGTATCGCGGACACGGCAAAACGGGCTGGCGGAACGCGCTGGCATCAAAGCCGGAACCGAGCCGGTGCGCTATGGCTCCAGCGTGATTTATCTGGGTGGAGACATCATCACTTCGGTTGACGGCAGGCGTACCGATACCCTCGCGGACCTCTACGCGGCGCTGGAAGACAACAAACCGGGCGAGACCATTGTGGTGGAAATCCTGCGCGGCTCAACCAAGAGTCAGTTGCGGGTAACGCTGGCGGACAGGGAGTAGCTCTAATCAATAAACATAAAATCATTGAAGTACAGTACGCTGATGCTGCCCAAGTGAAGCAGATTGTTATAGCGGCGCAAAAGTTCGGTCTTGATGGCCGCCTCGCCGCTTTGCCGCAGTTCAACAGCGCTATGGGTACTGAAGTATTCAAGCGCCGTGTTCCTGAACTCCGGCACCTTGGTGGCGAGTTCCTCTGCAAAGGCCCGGTCTTCGGGTAGATATGGAAAGGCGATAGATACGACTATCGTTATCGGCGGCTTGTCCACGCTGACCGCCCGCAAACGCCCGATACCTGTGAAGATGTTTTCCTGTAACTGAAAAACTTGGGTCTCAGTGAGTGGCGCTTGCGTTGGCGAGTCCGTGTCTGGCGCGAGTATGCTGTACAGCGGTTCAGTGCCGTTCCTGAACACCAGCGCGTAGATTGTACCTGCCGCAATCAGTAGCGCCAGTAGTACCGCAACTACGATAAGCGTATGGTACACCAGTGCGGCGACTTTCTTTGGCGGCGGAGGCACGACTGGCATCACGGGTGCCGTATTGCGCGGAACAGTATGTGGCATGGCGTGGCGCGGTGGTTTTATTGGCTGTGACGGACCTGCTTTCATTTCCTTCTATGACTATAAATAATGGAGGTTCGCTGGATAACTTATGTTTGTTACACAAGCGCGATTCCTGCCTCCTCAAAACGGCTCAGTATCGCCATGTTGACGCGGTTCAGTGTACTGATATAGTCTGCGTCCTTAGCCACATAGAAGGTAAAGGTGATCTGACAGGCATTCCCGTTGATGCTCACCAGCAGGGCTGTGGGTGCGCCAGTACAGCCTTCTGTGCCTGTACCTATTTCCAGCAAAAGCGTGATGGCCGTCTGTATTTTTTCGCGGCCATTAGCCGTCTTAACCACGATGGACTGGTTCACCGTGTTCGGGTCCGCACTGATGTTTTCAATGGGGGTTGCTGAAAAGACGCTGTTGGGAATGATCACCGTGCGGTTTTCCAAAGTACGCAAACGGCTGGTTCGCAAACTCATCTCGGTAATAAAGCCGTCGTAACCCATGATCTTGATACGATCATTGATACGGAATGGGCGATCCACAAACACTGTGATCGAGCCAAAGCAGTTTGCCAGCGTGTCTTTGGAGGCCAGCGCAAGGGCCGCGCCTCCTAAGCCAAGACCAGCCAGTAACGCGCTCACGTCATAACCCAGAGTTCGTAGGATCAGCACAAAGGCGATGATCCACACGGCCACGCCACAAAGTTTTCTGGCCAGTGGTTTTATGTCGGTCGTTGAAGGGGACGTGGGATCGAGTGGACCCGACGGCATATAGTGAACAAGGAGCGCGTCAAGCACTCCGCTCAGCATCCACGCCAAAGACACGATGATCAAAATTGAGAGCGAGCGGTCAAGCCACAGGTGCGCGGTCTCGCTCAACACGAGAAGATCAAACCCCAGCTTGACACCGGCAATAGTTACGATGAGGTTGATCGGGTGACCAATCTTTGAAAAAAGAATATCGTCAAACGCAAACGCGGTTTTCCGGCTGAGCTGCCTAAACACCGATGGTATGATTTTACCCGCGATAAAGCCGCCCACAACAAAGCAGAGCGCGAATAGCCACTGCCGTAACTCATTACCCAGAAAACTATTGTCCAGAAATGTGTTTATATTCATTCTCTCTCCTCGCGCTGTTCAGCGCTGACCTACTTTTATCAAAATCGCCGTAAAACCCCTCTCATGGAAAAGCGGCACAACAGCAAAGACAAATTATAGAAGAAATGCTGGCGAATAGCAACAACGCAGCGGTGTCAGAGACGTATATAAACCCGTTTTTGGAAGTGCTAAACTTATCTAAGACTCGTCCGGTAAAGTTCTTTGTAAGATATGGCTGAGACCGCCTCAAGGATATTCGCGACTACAGTCCGTCACAGATAGTTACAATAAGTAGTATTATACGAGGGTATAAGCAAGTGAACAAAAACGAGGAAAACTACTGAATATATGAAGAAACAAAAAACGCTTGTCTATAAATGTTCTACCTGTGGACATGAGGAGGTAAAGTGGCTTGGCCGTTGCCCGGATTGTGGCGAGTGGAACACCTTCGTTGAAACCTCGGCGGGACAGGGCAGTGGGCGGCTTGTGGAAGGACAACGGGTTCCCGCAACTTCGCTCCCTCTTTCTTCCATTGACGCGGATGCGGGGAGCCGTATCTCAAGCGGGATCGACGAGCTTGATCGCGTGCTTGGCGGCGGCATTATGAAACGCTCCGCAATACTGATTGGCGGTGAGCCGGGGATTGGGAAATCAACGCTCTTGCTCCAGTCTGCGGCTTCGGCGGAAACTAATGGTCGTGTGCTTTACGTTTCCGCCGAGGAATCCGCTGGTCAAGTGCGTATGCGGGCGGATCGGCTTGGCATTAAGGGTGAGCGGATCGAGTTATGCTGTACCGGTAGGCTTGAGGATATTGAGGCAATCATGGATGCGGTAAAGCCGGTCATCATCGTGGCCGATTCGGTACAGACCCTGCACTCTGACGAGGCTGGTCTCACCCCCGGCACGGTGAACCAGATGAAGTACTGTTCCTATTCGCTGATATCCTGGGTAAAAGAACACGACGCCGCGCTTTTTCTCGTAGCCCACGTTACCAAAGACGGCTCTATCTCCGGCCCAAAGACTCTGGAACACATGGTAGACACGGTTATCTACTTTGAGCAGAGCGACGGGGACTGCCGTTTTCTGCGGGCAACCAAAAATCGTTTTGGTTCAGTGGATGAAATTGGTATTTTTACCATGGGTGAACAGGGTTTGAGCGCGGTTGAAGACCCATCGTTCCTCTTTCTGGTGCGCCGGGAAGGGGAACTGCCCCCTGGGGTCGCCACGGCTGCGGTGCTTGAAGGGACGCGGCCACTGCTTGTGGAGATACAGGCGCTCACGGTTCCAGCCAAAGGCGCTATGAGTCGCGTATTTTCCGACCGGCTTGATTCGGCGCGGGTGGCGCGGGTGGCGGCGACGCTGGAAAAGCACCTTAGCTTGCGGCTTTCTGACCAAGACCTCTATGTCAACATGGCCGGCGGCATCAGAATCACCGAAGTAGGTGTAGAACTGGCCCTAGCCTGCGCTCTCTACTCGGCGCGAACCGGCCTGCCGATACCAGCGCGGGTCGCCATAGCTGGTGAACTGTCCCTGACCGGCGAGGTGAGGCCAGTACAGCGGATCGCGGCGCGTATCAAAACCAGCGCGAACTTGGGCTTTGACACGTTTCTCGGGCCTCAGTCTGAAAGCCTTGATATGCCGGACAAAGCGGTTGGCGACATAAAAGCTGCGATTAAAGCCCTATTTAGCGATGAAAAAAGGTCTTGACAGAGTTTTCAAAATAGTATACTGTTACATTGCCCTATGTTAGGGGTATGAATTTTTCGCGCGCCCGGCGCGTGATCCGGGAGAAGGATTTTGTTCAATGGCTAAGAAACTGTATGTCGGTAATCTCTCGTACAACACGACTGAAGACAGTCTGCGTAATCTTTTTTCGCAGTATGGTAGTGTTGCCTCTGCTAAGATCATTTTTGATCGTGAATCCGGCAACTCAAAGGGATTTGGGTTTGTTGAAATGGGAACAGACGAGGAAGCAAGCGCTGCTATCGCGGGCACAAATGGTAACGATCTCGATGGACGCCAGCTTCGTGTGAACGAGGCTATGGATAAACCACCCCGCCGTGGCGGTTCAAACGGCGGATATAGCGGCGGAAACAACTGGTAATAGAGGACACGTAGGAACCGCACGGTTCCTCAAACAGGAGGAGAGACGTCGGCAGGATGCGAGTCCGTCGGCGCCTTTTTTATGTCCAGACATAGTTCACGGACACTTTTATCACATTCTTCCAGCGCGGTAAGTCATTATTTGAGATGTTCCTCTACGTTCAATTTTATAGCTACGCGATTTTTTAGAGACAAACCTCATAACTATCCCATAAAAACAAGCGAATCGCAGTCAGACTCAGACTCAGGGCCACATCTCTGAACAGAACGAGTTCCCTTCCAAACAGAATTATCGACCCTCTGAACAGAACAAGTTCTATTCTAAGCAGAACGAATTCCCTTCTAAACGGAATTATCGACCCTCTGAACAGAACAAGTTCCCTTCCAAACAGAATTATCGAGCCTCTGAACAGAACGAGTTCCCTTCCAAACAGAA
>JAITFA010000013.1 GCA_031281685.1 Treponema sp.
CCGCTTTTCCTGATGGCCGCCATCATCTGCTCATGGCTGAAAACCTTGCGTTCACTGACCAGCTCACGATAGGCGTTGAGCGATTCCACGTCCCGTATATCGTCAAGGCTTTGTATGGGGAAGTTCGTCATGCCCAGTTCTTCCCCCTGATAGACATAGGGCGTTCCCTGCATCAGATGGAGGCAGGTGGCAAGCATCTTGGCGCTTCTGACACGGCGCTCCGCGCAGGAATCATCGCCGAAACGGGACACGACCCGCGGCTGATCGTGGTTGTTCCAATACAGGCTGTTCCACGCCGCGCCGTAGAGTTCGGTCTGCCACTTGCTCATAATTTTTTTCACATCGCTAAGGCGATAGCGGTTCTGGTTCCATTTGTGGGTTTTGGGGTCAGCGTCCACGTCCATAAGCTCAAACTGGAATACCATGTTAAGCTCGCCCGTGTCAAAACCCGCAAATTGCCGGGCGGCGCTGGTAGTAACTCCGGGGGTTTCGCCAACAGTCATAATGTCGTAATGCGAAAGCGCATCGCGGTACATCTCCTGAAGATAGCCGTGCGTGAGCTTGTCGTTGGGGCTTGAGTCAAACGGCTTTTCGCTTATGGCCAGCGCCTCGTCCGGCTTGCCGATAAGGTTGATCACGTCCATGCGGAACCCGTCAATGCCCTTGTCGAGCCACCACCTCATCATGCTGAACACAGCGCCGCGTACTTCAGGGTTGCGCCAGTTAAGGTCAGGCTGTTCTTTGGCAAAGAGGTGCAGGTAATACTGACCAGTGGCTGCGTCCTTTTCCCAGGCAGAGCCGGAAAATACGCTGCTGAGCTGGTTCGGGGGCCTGTTGCTGTCAACGCCATCGCGCCAGACATACCAGTCGCGCTTAGGATTGTCGCGTGAGGACCGGGATTCGATAAACCACTTATGCTGATTGGACGTATGGTTCACCACGAGGTCCATAACAATCTTGAGTCCGCGTTCATGCGCCGCCGCGAGTAGGCGGTCAAAGTCCGCCATGCTGCCGAATTCATGGCTAATCGTCTGATAATCACTGATGTCGTAGCCGTTATCCACGTTAGGGGATTCATAGATCGGCGACAGCCATAGCACGTCAACGCCCAGGTCTTTGAGGTAATCAAGTTTTTCCGTGATACCGTTAAGGTCGCCCACGCCCGAACCAGTCGAATCTTTGAAACTGCGCGGATAAATCTGATAGACCACCGCTTCTTTCCACCACTGCTTATATTGCTTATCCATGTTTTCATATATAACATCTTTTGCTCTGAATCACAAGCCGACAAAATCCACAAACACATGATACACTAAACAACGGAGGCTACATTGTCACTTAACTATAAGGAAATCAACCTGATTCTGTCTGAACTGGACCTGAGCGGTTTCCAGATACAGAAGGCAATACAGACCACCTATGACGTGCTGGCGCTGAAGGTTCACGGCAGAGGCGAAAACAAGACCATACTCATCGCGCTGTCCCCCGGCGCGTGCCGGATTCACGAAACATTTAACAGCATTCCGCGAAACGATAAACCGCTGCGTTTCGCGGAATTCCTCAATTCCCGTATCGTGAACGGCTGGATCGAAGAAGTAACCCAACTGGGCGATAACCGCATAGTGCGTATTGTGGTGAAGCTGGGAACAAACCGCTATCGCCTATACGTCAGGCTTTGGTCAAACGCGGCTAACGTGGTGGTAACCGACGAGGCAGGCACGGCGCTTGACGCCATGCGCCGGCTTCCCAAACGAGGGGAGATAAGCGGCGGTCATTACGCGCCAGAGGAGACAATGGCGCAAAGCTCAGGCATGCGAACAAAGGAATACGAGATACGGGAACTCCCGGACATTGGCGGCAAGAAAACCTTTAACGAAAAGATTGACGCATGGTACGCGGCACAAGGCGGCGCACTCTCCCTTGATGCCCTGCGGGAACAAGCGCGAAGGAATTTCGAGGGAAGCATTGCCCGTTTACAGGCGTCGCTGGAAAAACTGCGCCTTAAAAAAGCGGATTACGAGACTGCGGAGCGCCTGAAAGAGTACGGCGATCTCATTCTGGCGAACCTTGCTTTTATTAACAAAGCTGATGAATGGCTTGAAACCGAAAACTTTTATAATGGTGAAACCGTACGGATAAAACTGGACACGCGCAAAGGTCCGACCGCGAGCGCTGAACAGTATTACGATCACTATCGCAAGGCAAAGAACGGCCTTGTCGAGCTTTGCTCTGAGATCGAGGCTGGCGAAAAGGAACTTGCGCGGCTTGAAAGTACCCTGGAAAGCCTGCTCGCCGAAACCAACCCGCTTGTCCTGAACAAACGGCTCAAGACCGGCGGAACCCCGCCAGTCAAGGGCAAGGGAAACGACGTTGACCGCAAACGCCCCGGACTTTCCTTCCGCCGTAACGACTGGCTCATCATCGTTGGACGCGACGCCACGGAAAACGATACCTTGCTGCGCCGCCATGTCAAAGGCAACGACATCTGGCTCCACGCCCGCGATTACCCAGGCTCGTATGTATTTATCAAACAACATTCCGGCAAAACCGTGCCGCTGGACGTACTGCTTGACGCGGGAAACCTCGCCATCTTTTACTCCAAAGGCCGGAACAACGGCGAAGGCGATCTCTTCTATACCCCTGTCAAATTCTTGCACCGCGCCAAAGACGGACCCAAAGGACTGGTGCTGCCGACGCAGGAGAAAAACCTGCATATCAAAATAGACGCGGCGCGTCTCAAGGAATTGGAACAGTGTAGGATAGAAAAAGGGTAAAAGGTGCCAGAGACAAATCAAG
>JAITFA010000050.1 GCA_031281685.1 Treponema sp.
AACCTTATCGCCTTTCCGGGGGAATTTGACTGGATACAGCTTGATGATCAGGCGGGAACCGATTATCTGGTAGTCCTGTACTCCAAAAAGGAGCTGAATATCGCCGCTATACAGGCCGCGTTTGCCCGGGAGCGGGGAGCCTTCCCCGACCGGGTAGCCCGTGCGATAGGCTCCGGCTACATTCCCTTGTCTCAGGCCGTATATGAGCCGGACCGGCTCGCATTTACCGCACGTTCGGCAAACCCTGACGCGGTTTTCGGCCTCTTGCTGGCGATACAACACCAGTAGCCTACAGGGAAATGCTACATCATTGACAAGTACGGAGGCTGAGTAACACGGAAGTCTATCCTCCATCATACGCGGCCTGCCAATACTAATCTCTATGACCTGAAATATTAGACGCTTGTAGAAGAATGGGGTGTACCACGTCGGTCGCTTCGGCTGATTCAATAGGCTCGCCAATCAGTTCAGCGACCGATGCGGTTCCTTAAAGCCAGAACTCGTAACCGAGTGTAGCTTGGATACCCATGCGGTGATAAAGTCGTAGCGGAGCGGAGTTGCCAACCCTAAACTCCACGTCCTTTATGTCATACTTAAAGTGGGTGTCCACTGTGATGAAGCCCGGTCCCGCCCTGAAGCCCAGCGAAAAGCCCGCCAGCGCCCCAAAGTTCGATACGGGACCAAAGAGCTTAACTATTTTAGCGTCTTTCAGGTTTGGCTCTGAGAACTCAAGTTTATCGCTCAAAGGTATACTGATATACGGCGTTGCGAACAGCGTAAAGATAAGGGACTGTTCATCAAGAATGGGCGCTATGGAAAAGCGCAGCCCCAAGTCAAAGACATCATAAGAGAAAGTATAGGTAGCCAAAGACGCACCCGCAGCATTTTTGACGTTCACGGTCATTCCCTCTCCAAACGAGAACATCCCGTTTAACCTGATACCGCTAGAATCATTCTTAACTTTGTTTAGGCCAAGAGAAAACTGACCGGCAAACGAGATGTTCTGGGTATTTTCGTATTCCGCTGTTTTATCGGGGAACAGCGTTTTGCTATCAGACAGTAATCCGGTGTCAGGCGCCTGATAGCTGAACATAAATGATGCGCCGCCTCCGACGCCGAGTACGAAACGATTGGGTCGCGCTGCTCGCGCCTGTGCCTGTTGTTGAGCCTGTGCCTGCCTTCGCGCCTCGGCTTCCGCCGTTTTCCGCGCCGTTTCCGCCCTCCGCGCCTCCGCTTCCGCTTCCCGGCGCGCTCGTTCCTCTGCCGCCTTGCCGGTAAACTCCTGTATATCCGGGTCTGATTCGCGGATATCGATCACGGAAAACGCCGCTTGCTGGGCGGTCTCAACGTTGATCGCCCTGATGCTGAATTGGAAGCGGCCAGCCAGCGGCTGCAAAGTACCGGTGATAACATACCTCGCGCCGAGTTGGTGTCCGATTGACGCGGCTTCACTGTCACTTACCGCGCCGCCGTTCTGATACCTCACTTCCTGTTGCAGAGTCGCAAGATCGCTTCGGTTTATGACGCTGAAAAACCTGCTCAGGGTAAAGCTGCCGGCGAGATTGTTCACCACATAGTCAGACAGCGAAGTATTGGCGCTTGCGCTCGACATATCCTGAAAGTTCAGCACAACAATACCAGTTCCGGGTTCTTCCTGGTTCAACTGGGTTTCAATATCTATCCGCGCCTGCTCGATTGCCTGAGATAGACCAACCTGCGCCTGTCGTTGCCCGAAGACAAACGCGGCTCCAAACATGAGCAAATATATGCTCCAAACATGCTTTTTCATGCATACCTCTAATAGTTAGAATTTATTAAGATTAGCATTTTTAGGTCTGTGTTGTAAAGGGGTATCACAAACGAAACCCAAAAAGGGCGGCGCTGTTAGCTCTTATGGTATCCGCGAGGTCTTCAACGCTGCTGTTACGGAGTTCCGCCGCCAGCTTGTATGTTTCGACGATCATGGCGGGAGTCGCGTCTTTGCCCCGGAATGGAACCGGCGCGAGAAACGGGGAATCAGTCTCAAGGAGCAGACGGTCGTCTGGGATGAAACAAAGCGCCTCCCGCAACCCTTGAGCCGACTTATAGGTAAGGTTCCCCGCGAAAGAGATGTAGTACCCCAAGTTGAGAAACGCGCGAGCCGCAGAGACATCATACGAAAAGCAGTGAATGACCCCATGAACAGCCGGGTACTGCGCAAGGATACTCCGCGTTTCATCAGCCGCCTCCCGTGTATGGATGATGATCGGTAAATTCAGGCGCTGCGCCACGTGCAGGTGCAGTTCCAGCAACTCACGCTCGCCGGCGAGGTTTGCGTCTTCCGTGTTGTGGTGATGGTCCAAGCCACATTCCCCAATGGCGACCAAGAGTTCCGGTGGAGCAGCCGTGATATGCTGTTCAAGCAGGCGCATCTGCTCCATTGGTTCAGCGATAGCCTCAGTCGAAGGCCAGATACCTGCGCTGAACCTGACACGGTCAAGGGCGCGAAAGGCGGCTATCCGGTCGGACAGGTCAGTAGCGTTGGTTCCAACGTCAATGATGCCGCCAATATCGGCGTCAAATAACGCGCCGACTGTTCCTCTCGGCAGCTTAGACAGATGGGCATGGGTGTCAATGAAACGAAACATGGTTGACCATAACAGAATAGCTTGCTAGAATACAAGTCACAGGCCGAGGTGGTGGAATGGTAGACACCGGGGACTTAAAATCCCCTCCCCGCAAGGGGGTACGGGTTCAACTCCCGTTCTCGGCAGCGCGGAATTTTTTGTTGTACAAAGAGTTCCGTACTGCCGTTCTCTTTCGGAAAGTAAAAACTGTGGGGACTGTGCGTTTATCGTGCGTTTATTTTCCGTCTAGGAGATACTTACTTATGTCTAAATCCCCTCAACCCTTTGTCGTTACGCGGCACAAGGACGTAAAGACCTTCCTGCTCACCCTTAACGTTTCTTGCGGCCTTCCTTCCCGCGTTTGCCATGACTGGATTCGTAAGAGCTTCCAGAACCTGCCGGACGCGCTCACGGCACGCCGCGAGCCGAAGTCAAAAGCGGCGGCCACAACCGGGGCGCTCGCGCTTATCGCCTATCTCAAAAACAATCAGGCCGCGCCCGCCGTCAAGTCCGATGTTACGGTAGGACAGTGGCTTAAACTGTTTACCGCTATTGAGACCAGCCCACGGGCGGCGCGAAACGTGGCGCGAAACCGCCCTAACTCCCTCGCTACCATAGCCGACTACGAGTCCTATTACCGGCTTCACGTCAAAGACGACGCTTTTAGCGGCCTCAAGATGGACAGCGTTGACGACGATGACGCGCTTCTTTTTCTGGGGCGCCTTGGAGCGAAACGGATCCAGGCCGGACGCCCAATGGCGGGAACGCGCACCTACGAGGCCGTGATCAAGTTCGTCCGCATGGCGTTCCATGAATACGGCAAAACGCACCAACGCTGGATAAACCCGTTCCAACATCTTGACCCGCCGCAAGGGATAAGACACGGGAGATCGGACACGCTCACCGACGACGAGGTTGCCCGGCTATTCGGTCCCGGCGTATTGCTTGACGGCATGGAGCGGGGAGTGTGCGCGGCTATGTTCCCTGCGGGCCTGCGGCGGGCGGAGATTTTCGCCCTGAAACCGGAA
>JAITFA010000075.1 GCA_031281685.1 Treponema sp.
ACGCCTCTCAAAGTTCTAGAGACATCTCTATAAACGCTAGACACGCCTCTCAAAGTTCTAGAGACATCTCTATAAACGCTAGAGTTATCCAAGTGACAGACATACCAGTTCGGCGGACGGCGCAGTCCAGCCGGCGGCGCTTCCGACACCACCGGCGGCGCGCTTATGTGCGGACAGCGGCTTTCATGGCGCTGACGTAGCGGGCAACAGGACCAGCGGCTTTGTCGCCGTATTCCGCAACCAGCTTGACAATGGCGCTCCCCACGATGACGCCATCGGCAAGGCGGGCAATGTCCGCTGCCTGCTCCGGCGTGTGAATGCCGAAGCCAACCGCCACAGGTAACGCGGTGTGCGCCCGTACCGACGCGATGATCGAGGCAAGGTCGGTCTTGATTTCGCCGCGCTCGCCGGTAACGCCCATTGACGAGACGACGTACAAAAAGCCCGCGGCGTTGCGGGCAATGGCGGCAACGCGTTCCTCGGAGGTCGGGGCAATGAGGCTGATGAGATCAACGCCGTGGGCAACGGCAATGTCGCGCAATTCGCCCTGCTCCTCAAAGGGCAGATCGGGAATGATGATGCCGTCAATGCCGCTTCGCTCACAGCGGGCAAAAAAACGCTCGTAGCCATAGTGGAACACCGGGTTAAGATAGCTCAGGAACACCAGCGGTACGTTCAGCGCATCGCCGCCCTCGCCGCGCAGGGACTCTACCAGCCCGAAAAGCTTCTCGATAGTAGCGCCGGCGTTAAGGGCGCGAATGTTGGCTTCCTGTATAACCTTGCCCTCGGCTATGGGGTCAGAGAAAGGGATGCCAATTTCAACGAGATCAGCGCCGGCGTTCACCATAGCGCGGATAAACTCGGCGCTTTTCTCAATGCTTGGGTCCCCGCCGCTAACAAAGCCAATGAAGGCTTTACCATTAGCAAAAGCGTTTGCAATTCTACTCATGTAAGTCAGTCCCCCTATACCGCGCAATGGCGGCAACGTCTTTATCGCCTCGCCCCGACAGGCAGATGATGACGCTCTCGTCCTTACCCAGCGTGGGGCATAGGGTCAGCGCGTACGCGACTGCGTGGGCGCTCTCCACCGCTGGTATGATGCCCTCGGTACGCGACAGGTACTCAAACGCCGATACCGCCTCCTCGTCAGTTATTGAAACATAGCGGGCGCGGCCAGTGTCATTGAGCCATGCGTGTTCAGGACCAATGCCCGGATAATCAAGACCGGCGGAAATCGAATAGACCGGCGCGATCTGACCGTCGTCGTCTTGGCAAAAGTAGGACTTCATGCCGTGAAACACGCCGACCCTGCCGCGAGTAATGCTTGCGGCGTGTTTGTCTGTATCAATGCCAAGGCCAGCGGCTTCACAGCCGATGAGCTGAACAGCGCGGTCAGGGATGAACTTATAGAACAGCCCTATTGAGTTACTGCCGCCGCCAACACAGGCAATGACTGCCGTTGGCAGCTTGCCTTCGCGCTCCAGTATCTGCTGCCGCGCCTCTTTGCCAATGACGCTCTGGAAATCGCGTACCATAGTGGGGAAGGGGTGCGGTCCCATCACCGAGCCAAGCACATAGTGGGTGTCAGACACGCGGCTGACCCATTCGCGCATGGTCTCGTTCACCGCGTCCTTGAGCGTCCGGGTGCCAGAGGTAACGGCGTTGACCTTCGCGCCCAGCAAGCGCATCCGGTATACGTTCAGCGCCTGACGCTCGGTGTCTTCCTCCCCCATGAAGATTTCACACTCCATCCCCAGCAGCGCCGCGGCAGTTGCCGCCGCCACTCCGTGCTGACCCGCGCCGGTTTCGGCAATGATGCGCGTCTTCCCCATCTTCTTGGCAAGCAGGGTTTGCCCCAGCACGTTGTTAATCTTGTGAGAACCGGTGTGGTTAAGGTCTTCCCGCTTGAGGTACACCTTTGCTCCGCCGAGGTCCCGCGTCATTTTGGCGGCGTAGTACAGCAGCGATGGTCTGCCGGCGTAGTTTCTGAACAGGTCGTCCAGCTCCGCGACAAAGGCGCTGTCGTTTTTGTAATGCTTATAGGCTTTTTCGAGATTATGTATCTCGTTCATCAGCGTTTCAGGGATATACTGACCGCCATAATCGCCGAACCGCGTTTCAGAGCGCGTCATACGTTCACCTGGGTTTCCAGCGCCGCAGGCGCGCTGAATATAGCCTTGATCCGCGCCATGTCGAACTTAGGGGTACGGTCGTAGTAATAGATGCCGTTCTGTTCCTGTTCCACGTCAGTAAGCTGTGTGTAACAGAACGCGCAGACGCGAGGGCTATCCAGCAGTACCTTAGTGAGGCCCTCAATCCGCGCATACACCTCCTCAATGGTCATGCAGCGGTTGCCGTAGCCCCAGCCTGACAGTTCCCGCGCCTTCTTCGCCTCCTCCTCATTCCACCACGCGCCGCCATATTCGCTGATAAAGTACGGGGCGCGTACCTTGATCAGCCGGTCATTGACGCTGTTTTCGGTCATGCCAAAAGCGCCGTGAATGGGGTGATGGTAAAACACCTTATCCGCGCTCATGTCCGCGTAGTTGCGGGCGAAAACCGCCGGGTCTTGTTCGTAGTCATGCAGGTCAAGGATATCGCTTAACACGTGTACATAGCCGGAAGCGTCAATCACCGGTCGCGTCGGATCAAGTGTTTTAGTCAGCAGATAGACCTGCCGCAGAAGCTCGTCGCACTGATCCACATGGGTTTCGTTTAAGGGACACCAGCCGGCAATGGCCGGATGGTTGAAATCGCGCTCGACTATCTCGCGCCATTCAGGGGCAAAGCGCGAGAAACCCGCGAGTTTATGGATACCAAGCCCCCAACTGGCGTGTTCACCCCAGACGATGTAGCCAAGCTGGTCAGCCCAGTACAGAAAGCGCTCCTCAAAAACCTTCTGGTGGAGCCGCGCCCCGTTAAAACCCGCGGCTAACGAAAGCTCAATGTCGTGTTTAAGGGCAGCGTCTGTCGGAGCCGTGTAGATACCGTCAGGGTAAAAGCCCTGATCCAGAACAAGACGCTGGTACACGGGGCGACCGTTGATGAGGATCGCGTTGTCGCTCAGGGCAATGGAACGCATCCCAAAGTAGCCCTCGACCGCGTCGCCGCTGGCGAGCGTGATACGCAGATCGTAGAGATTGGGCTTGCCCACGTCCCACAAAACCGGATGAGCAATAGGGAGACTGAGGTACGCGGCGTTCCCCGACATCACGGCGCATTCCTCGCACACCAGCTTGCCCTGATATGACACATGAGCCTCGACAGCGCATCCGTGTGCGCGGCCTTCGACATACACGCTGAGGAGCGCCTTGTGGTTTTCCGGATCAGGGATAAGCTGATAGCGGGCAATGTAGGTGTCTGGCACGAATTCGAGCCACACGGTCTGCCATATCCCTGTGGTACGGGTGTAGAAACAGCCGTTTGAATAGAAAGCGCTGGCCTGCTTGCCGCTTGGCTGGGCTTCGCTACGGGTATCATCCTCAACGTACACGACGAGGGTGTTTTGCCCCTCGGTAACAAACGGCGTTATATCCACGCTAAACGACGAGTAGCCGCCGCTATGGGTTTCAGCCTGTTTCGCGTTTACATAAACCACGGTCTTGTAGTCAACAGCGCCAAAGTGTAACAAGACCCGTCCGGCAAGCTGTTCCCTGTTCAGCGTGAACACCCGCCGATACCACGCCGCCGCGATGTGGTCCTTGTATTCAATGCCAGACAGCTTTGATTCCGGGCAGAACGGCACGGTGATCTGTTTTGAGAACTCGCCCTGCTCGTACAGCTTCCGGTCAACACCGCTTTTACCAAAGTCAAACTCGAAGTCCCACTGGCCATTAAGGTTTTGCCATTGCGGTCGCGTCATCTGCGGCCTGGGGTATTCTGGTCTTGGTATATTGCTCATAAGTACCTCCAATTACGCTAGTTTAGCGGATCGCTTCAGCAAGCTCAAGGCGTGACTAACGTCTCTGGCACCAGCGTCTGCGTCTGGCACCAACATCTCAGACACTGGCGGCTCTGGCACCAGCGTGGGGCTTACCAGCGTCTCTGGTACCCACGTCTCGGCGCCAACGCCGGGCTTAGGTCTCTGGCACCCACCTGCGTCTGGCATCAGCACCAGCGTCTCTGGCAGTGGCGTCTGCGTCTGGCACCTTATGCCGGTGTCTGGTACCTACATCTCTGGCACTACATGCGCTGGTACCAGACACCAGCATCTCACGTCTCTGGCACCTTGTGCCGGTGCCAGAGACCTACATCTCTGACACTCACGTCTGCATTTGGCATCTGGCACTGATGGAGTATCGTCTTGCCTACCAAAAG
>JAITFA010000079.1 GCA_031281685.1 Treponema sp.
CAAACCAGATATCGGGCAGTCCCTTTCCAAGATACTGCAATGGATCAAGGGTAATTTCACCAAATACTGGAACAAAGTACATCATAAACAGGGGGGGGGGGGCATCTCTGGGGAAAGCGGTTTTTCTCGAAGATTATCGACGACGTAAGGCAATTTTTACGGATATTTGACTATATAGATGAGAATCCCAAACGGGCCAGCCTAGTTGAGCGGGCGGAGGAGTGGGAGTTCGGAGGTTTATATCACCACCGGCACGGAAGGATGGATGTAGTAACTATACCACGGGCGGCTATGCTGGAGCTATGCTTCCCGGGTGCAGGCAAGGTCTAAAGGGCTCAGACACCACAGCAAAGGGTGATACGTTGAATTGCTGCCATGTCGTAGGTGAGAGGATCGCTCACGCATAGATGAGGGAAGGACTCACGCTGTGGTGAGTGGATCACTCACGCATAGGTGAGAGAGAATCTGTCTAATCTCCTTGAGTTTTCTATCTGCCTTTCAGGGAGTATCTGTCGGGCCTCAGGGAGTCTCGATATACTGTGGAGAGCTATTCTGGAACTATTCTTCCCACAAGGCCGTTGGAAGGGGGTCAGACATTCCGTGTCAGGTCTTGGTGTTCGCCAACAAAACGACCCCAGCAACCACGAAGAGCAGCACCGGAAACCACGCGCCCACAACCGGTAGGATATACCCAAGTCTCGCCATCATCATGGTGATCATGTCCGTTACATAAAACAGCACTGATGAACCAAGGCTCGAACCGAGGCTCATAAGCAAAATGTTCTTCTTGAACTTACTGCCCATTGAAATCGAAAGGATCATCACCACAAACGAAACGCAGGGGAAGGAGAAGCGGTGGTAATAGTCGGCAAGGGCGCTGATAAAGGGAAGCCCAGCGGTCTTGAGGTCTTCAATGAGCAGAGCGGCGTCCTTCGCGGATAGGTCTTCAACATTCACCGCACTTCGCCTGAACGTGTCCGGGCTTTCACGGTAGACATCGGTTTCGGGAAGCGGACTGACGCGCATGAAGTCATCCTCCCATTGATACCTAAGCGCATTGGAAAAAACCCAGTGTTCACCGCTCCATGTTGCGCGTGGGGCGCGAATCAGTGACTGGAACGAACCATCCTCCCCCTGTTCAATGATGCTGATCCCATTCAGGGTTACGGCACTTACGTCAAAATAATCAACCGAATAGATAAGTCTACCACTCTTTGCCTTGATAACAATGTCTGAGTTACTCTCGCGGTTCGATTCATGCAGAAGCGTCCGTGAAAGTTCGTTTTTTGCCTTCAACGTGGGAATCACGATCTGGTCTTCAAAGAAAAACGCGAACAGCGAGGCGAAAAGGCCAATGAGCATTAGCGACATACTGAAACGCCAGAACGGGATACCTGAAGCAAAGACGATGGTAAGCTCGTTTCTGCCGTATAGATCGCCCAAGGTATAGGCTCCGGAAAAGAGCAGGCCAATCGGCATGGCATAGGAAAAACTTTTGGGAAGGTAGAGAAGTGAAACGCGCAAGATTTCTATCAAGGGAACTTCGTAGTTGAGATAGCGCCAGAGATTGGCAAAGAGATCAACGAGTATAAGCAGTAGCACGAACATTGATACCGCAACGATGAACATTGGTAAAAATTGCTTTACCAGATAGCGATCCAGTGTCATTTACACAGCCTCAATGTCTGACCCCAATCATCACGTCTGACCCCAATCATCATTTACGCAGCCTCATCACACAGAGGACAAGGCCGATGGAAACCGCCAGCAGGTCGGGGAGCCACATGGTCCAGAACGGCGAATAACCCAGACGCAGACCCAGTGTCTGTCCCCCAATCAGGAACGCCCAGTACAGGAACGCGATAAGCGCACCAGCAATGTAGCAGAACACCATGCCGCCTTTCTTTGCCAGCATACCCAGCGGAATCGCCAAAAACATAAAGCACAACGCGCCCAAAGGAAGCGCAAACTTCTTGTAATACTCAAGTAGGTGATTCCGCAGGCTACGGTCATCGCTGATACTTTTCGCGGTCTCGACCTCCCGCACGAATCCGGCGAGGTTGTTGGACAGGCGGTTCCACGCCGCGTTATCGGGACCCTTTCGCAGGCCGTCCTCAAGGGCAAGCGCCTGATTCAGCACGCGGTTATATCGGTTATTGAGCCGCGTTTGCAATGCCGCTTCCCTTACCTTGATCTCTTTGGCAACATCCGCTGAACTCATCTCGCTAGGAGTCGGGTTCTCAATGCCTTCGATGATGTCTTCCTGCGCCACCCAGTAACGCAACATATCGCTTGAAGCGTAATCATAGTCTTGTCGGCTGATTTCCTTGGAAGACTGAATGAAAGCCCCATTCAGGTCGAGGCTGAGACCCCGCGTTCCCGCATCCTTGAGTTCCGCGTTTTGCGCCATGATCACGCGACGTTCCCCATCGCTCGTGCGGTCAAGGATAAAAACGCTGTCAATCAAGTTGCCTTCCACATCGCCCGTGATGATCACCGTACTCTTAAAGCGTTTCACGGAGTGAGCGCCCAGTTCCAGCGCAGGGGTGGCAACCGTAATACGGCGGTAAAGCTTGTGATACTGGATGAGTCCGGCTGGCATCAATATGTCATTGGCGAGAAAAGACGCGAGCGAAATGCTGGTACCTACGAGTAGGGCTGGGATAAAGATCACTTTGTATGAAAGTCCAGAGGAAAGCATAACCAGCACTTCGTTATCTGCGGTAAGCCGGCCAATGGTCATGAGAGTTCCCATGAGGGCGGCGAAGGGGGCAGACAGGGCGATAATGGTCGGCAGGGAGTAGAAGACAAGCAGGGCAACCTGATAAACAGGAACCCGCTTAGAGAGTATGTTACCAGCCATCAACAAAAGCTGGTTTACAAAAAAGAGAAAGAAAAACACGAGAAACGCCACAAGAAACGAAAGCAGGGTCTCTGCGGTGATGTACCGGAACAAAGTCCATGACAGAGAACGCCGAAACGACGTTTTTTGTTCCGGTATTAACGGCATTTCTAACGACATAAGGCGTTGTACCGTCCAGCTTTACCGCCGACGCGGACGCTCATTCCTCGGACGGTCGCCGCGACTTTCATACCGGTCTGAGCCGCGACTCTCGTCGCGCCGGTTGTCGCCGCTGTCTTCGCCGCCATCAATTGCGTCAATGTATGAGAGGTTGAGCCGACCCATCTTGTCAATCTCAATCAGCTTGACCGGAAGCTCTTGGCCTTCTTTCACAACGTCTGTTACCACAGCAACACGCTGGCGGGAAAGGCGGGAGATATGCACAAGGCCCTCTTTACCCGGCAGGATTTCCACAAACGCGCCAAAGTCCATAATCCGTTTCACCGTGCCATTATAAATGCGCCCAACCTCCGGGTCTGAAACAACGCCCGTTACCGCAGCTTTGGCTTCCTCAGCGTCTTTGGCGCTTTTCCCATAAATCGTTACCGTGCCGTCGTTTTCCGTGTTAATGGTAACGTGGTACTGTTCGCAGAGCGCCTTGATGTTCTTTCCCCCGGGACCAATGAGCGCACCAATCTTATCAATATCGATCTTCATGGTTACAATTTTCGGAGCGAACTCGCTGATAGATGTGGCAGGCTTGCTAATCGTCTGGTTCATAATCGAAAGGATGTGCAGACGTCCGCGCTTTGCCTGATCAAGGGCTTTCCGCATGATTTCAGGGCTGACACCAGCGATTTTGATGTCCATCTGGAAGCCAGTGATGCCTTCTTCTGTTCCGGCGACCTTAAAGTCCATGTCACCTAGGTGGTCTTCTTCGCCGAGTATGTCGGAAAGCACCGCGAAACGCTCGCCTTCGGTAATCAATCCCATAGCAATGCCAGCGACCGGCTTCTTCATCGGCACACCCGCATGAAGCAAGGCAAGCGTTCCACCACAAACCGATGCCATTGACGAGGAGCCGTTGGACTCCATGATTTCGGAAACAACCCGAATCGTGTAGGGGAAGCTTTCTTTTGACGGAATCATCGGCTCAAGTGAGCGCCGCGCAAGATTTCCATGCCCAATCTCGCGGCGACCAGTACCAAGCCGCCCCACTTCGCCCACGGAATAGGGAGGGAAGTTATAGTGCAGGATGAAATGCTCCCGCTTGTCGCCATCAATGTCATCAAAAATCTGCTCGTCAAACACGGTCCCCAGCGTTGTTACCACGAGCGCCTGAGTTTCCCCGCGGGTGAAGAGCGCCGAACCATGCACACGCGGCAAGATACCCACATCACAGGTGATCGTGCGGATGTCTTCCGTGCCGCGACCATCAACCCGCAAACCCTTGTCCAGAATTGAGGAGCGCAGAATCTCGTACTGCATATCCTCAAACAAGGCGTCAAAGAGCTTGGCCTGCGCCTCATCCTCAAGCTGGGTTGCGTACTGGGTCTTGCACTCGGTCTTAACCGCGTGAATCGCTTCGTGTCGCTCCTGCTTACCCTTGAGGAAACACGCTTCCAGCAATTTAGGATAAGCCGCGTCACGGATAGCCGCCGCGTTTTCAAGCGTAAGCACGCTTTCAGTGAGGGGCAGCTTTTCCTTGCCGACTAGCTCGCGCAGCTTTTCTTGCAACGCGCAGAGATCTTTAATCACCTCATGCGCCTTTTCAAGCGCCGCAATCATGAGGTCTTCATCAACCTCGCTCGCCCCGCCTTCCACCATAGTGATGCCATCTTTGGTGCCAGCTACCACGATTTCAAGCTGAGACTTCTCGATCTCCTCGTAGGTTGGATTAACCACAAAGGTATCGTTGACAAAGCAGACACGTACACCGGCAATAGGCCCGTTAAAGGGAATGTCGGATACATGCACCGCCGCCGAAGAAGCGATGATGGCAAGAACGTCAGGTGGATTAACCTGATCGGTTGAGAGCGTGGTTGGCACAATCTGAATCTCACGGCCAAAGCTCTTTTCAAAAAGAGGCCGCATAGGACGGTCAATGAGCCGCGATACAAGGATTTCTTTGTCCTTGGGACGGCTTTCCCGCTTAATGAAGCCGCCGGGAATCTTCCCCGCAGCGTAGTATTTTTCATTATAATCCACCGTTACCGGGACGTAATCAAGTCCCTCTACAGCGTCCGACGAACAACAAACTGTGGCGATCACGACTGATCCTTCGTACCGGGCAAAGACCGCGCCATTGGCCTGTTTCGCAATTCGACCGGTTTCAAGAATCAACTCCTTGCCGACGATTTCATAACTTACTCGTTGCATTTTTTCCTTAATAAATAAAAGAGCTTGCTTCGCAAGCTCCAAGACTGCTTCATTATCCGAATCAGTCCCTTTGATAACTGCGGTTTAGCAAATCAAAAACCGGTTCTGGTTCTGGTTTTGTTATGAACCGGTTTTGGGTTGTTTTTTACTTGCGGAGACCGAGGTCTTTGATGAGAGAGCGATACTTTTCAATGCTGGTACGCTGGACATACTTCAAAAGTCGCCGACGCTTTCCGACCAGAATCAACAAACCTCGCTGACCTGATTTGTCTTTCTTGAACTGCTTGCAATGTTCCGTGAGCTGGGTTATCCGCTCAGTCAACAGGGCAACCTGGACTTCCGATGCGCCGGTATCTTTTTCGTTTTTACCGAACTTGTTAATGATGGAAGTCACGTTTTCTTTGTTTAAAGCCATAAAAACTCCTACTATATGTTTTTCAGAAACTTTATATGTGTTACATGCGCCGCATCCAAAGACGCGGGAAGCATAATAGTTCCATTGGTGATTTCGATTTCTGCCTCACGTTCCGCAACCACCACACGGTAAGTCCCGTCCGGCGGAAGCAAGCGCCGCGCTGACCCAAGGTCCAACGTGAACGCTCGTCCCATGCTGGTTTCGGCGGCGCCAAAGTCTCCGGCGCGAATTGCGACGCGAATCCGGCTCGAACTGACCGGCTCGGCTCCATCAAGCACCGGGTCCACAAGCTCAGTCGCCACGCCGTTCCGCTCATTCACCCGCTTGATAAGCGCCGCGTCCGTGTCAAGTCCATGCCCGCAACGGAACTGAGCGCCAATAACCAGATACGCCATGTTACCATACGTTGTCAGGAAATCAATAAAATCCCGACCACTTAGCTTACTGAAATCGCTGGAAAAGTCAATGAGGATAGTACACGCCACGCCGAGCGACTCAAAAAGGGAAAGTTTCTGGGCAAGACTCGAAATGTCCCCCATGTAGTTCGCGCTATCAAAAAAAAGACGCGGGTTTTGCCTGAACGTAACGACCACCGGCTCCAGTCCCCACCCAACAATCCGAGAGATGAGCGCCTGATGACCCCGATGAACGCCGTCGAACACGCCGATAGTCATGGCGGCTGGGCGCGGGAGCGGCTGGCCGTTGATCAGG
>JAITFA010000085.1 GCA_031281685.1 Treponema sp.
GTCAAAGTCCACGGCGTTAAACACTTTCAGGCTGTTCTGGTACTCGGTATACACGTCTTCGAGGCTGAGATCAGCGCCTTCACCCCAGCGGACGCGGCTGGTTTTCACATTGGAAAACATCTGACCTAGAGCGTAGAGGTCGGTTCCTTCGAGAGAATGACCGCGCTCCCGCAGACTGTCCTTGAGAAGCTGGTTACGGTCGGTTTCGTCGTAAATGGAAAAGTTTTTCCGGTAGCCGAGGCGTTCTATTTCTTCACGGAGGATTTTTACCCCAAAGGCGTGAAACGTGCTGACCGTAAGGCTCTGGAGCTTTCGACTGGTCAGTTCCTTGACCCGCGTTTCCATTTCCCGCGCTGCTTTGTTGGTGAAGGTGAGCGCCAGAATCGCGGATTGGGGGATTCCGCGCTCAAGCATGTGCGCGATACGGTAGGTGATGACCCGCGTCTTTCCCGAACCCGCGCCAGCAATGATGAGAAGCGGCCCGTTCACATGGGTTACGGCTTGCAACTGCGCGGGATTCAGTTCCGCTTGCAGATTCAGCTTAGGCATCGGTATCGGGCTTGGCAGAGCGTTTACGCCTGTACGGGCTATTCACAAACCAGGGCGCTCGTCTCACCATGACGCCGTGTTCCTTAAACAAGAAGCGCACAGCCCGATCCAGAAGCGCACGGGGCGGGTTCATGGGCAGGGCAAAACTTCGCGCAGCTAAACAGACCTCTCTGAAGTGGGCTTCGTCCCATACGATGCTGTCGTCGTTTTCGAGAAAGGTTGCGACAAGCGAGGCAAGCGCCTGTTCCATATTGGTTTTTTCAGCGGCAAAGCGTTGCAGGTACTGAGCGTAGAACTCGTGGTTCTGCATACGAGCGGCTGCGTTTGGCTGGAGATAGGCGTAGATGCCGAAGGCGTGGAGGTTCTCGATGATACGGGCGGCATGGGGCGAGTGGATAATCTTAAAAATTTCCTCGGTGAGACGAGAAGGGGATATTGACGAAAGAAGCGATACCTGCCGCCGTATCTTCCACTGAACCTGAAGGGGGATGTGAAAGCCGGTTGTAACGCCGTACTTTACGGCGCGAATCATGCGAACCGGATCATCGGTGAATATGGTGGCCAGGGGAATGATAGGCCGAATCTGTTTCTTCCATATATCTTTCATGCCGTCCACATAATCAATGACAAGCTGCTCGGTTGGATCATAGAACAGCGCGTTCATGGAAAAGTCCCGCCGCTGTACGTCTTCCTCAATCGTGCCGTAGGTGTTACTGGTCAGCCCGTCTTTGAGGGAACGAAACGTCGAAACCTCAAAGAGCTTTGCGCCAAGCGCCACATGAACGAGCCGGAAGCGGTGTCCAATGATCCGTGCGTTATGGAAGAGTTTGCGAATGTTGGCGGGACTCGCGGCGCTTACGATGTCAAAGTCCTTGGGCGCCTGACCCAGAATCAGGTCCCGAACCGCGCCGCCGACAATATACGTTTCAAAACCATTGGCCCTCAGGCGTTTGACAATCATTACCGCGTCGGTATCTACTTTTGCAAAATCAATACCGTGTTCGTCTTGGGTATAGACAATCGCTTTTTTAACGGGCCTTCCATCTTTTTCAGTAGAATAACGAATGCGCAAGAAAGAAGCCTCTCTAACAATGTTTTAGAATCCAGGCAAGCAGGTTTTCAGTTACCTCTTCCCGGTTAGTTTCATTAAGTGTTTCATGCCGGGCGTCAGGGTACAGCACGAATTCCAAATCCTGTATGCCTATAGACCGGTAAGCGTTCACCAGAGCTGTGGGACTATTGCCCATATCCCCAGCCGGGTCCGTACTCCCCCCAAATATATAGATGGGAAGCTCACGCTTTATGGCGGCAAGGGCTTCCGGCTTGTGTATCTTGTTCAAAAGCACAAGCAGGTCGCGGTAAAACACGCTTGAACAGAGTTTACCGCAAAACGGGTCGGCGATATAGGCGTCAACCTCTTTTTCGTCCCGCGACAGCCAGTCAAAAGCGGTTCGGATCGGCTTGAAGGGTCGGCTATAGGGACCGTCGGCCAAGGCGCGAGCCAGAAACGAACCTTTACGTCCGTGCAGGGCGGCGAGCGTGGTCATAAGCGGCACTCCGGCCCTGATCTTCAGGCCGTCAGGTCCCCGTGTGCCGGAAAGAATACAGCCAGCGAGCCGGTTTCCATAAGCCTCGATGTAGTTCTGGGCGAGGAATGAACCCCATGAATGTCCCAGCAGGAAAAGCGGCGTATGCGGGTACTGCTTGCCAATGGCGCGGTTGAGCGCGTCAATATCAGCGGCGATACGCGAAATCGCGTCCTTATCCGCGCAGTGTCCCAAGAGGCCGCCTCGCGCCGCGTCGTTTACCGAAAGGTCGGCGGTTTTGCCGTGTCCCCGCATATCAGCAGCCCAGACCGCGATTCCCGCTGTGTTGAGCCGCAGCGCCAGTCGCTCGTAGCGCAGGGAATGTTCCGCCATGCCGTGTACAATGTGTACGATGGCGCGTAGCGGAACCGCTGGCCGGGGTATCCAACTCCTTACAAAAAGTTTCACCCCATCATCGGCGGTTAGCCATTGCGTGGAGCATGATTCACCAGACTCGTTCTCCCATTTATCAGGCGTGTTCGTTTCCAGTGTTTTTAAGCTATCCATGTGAACATTCTACCCTCTATCAGTAGGCTCTTGCAATCATGGTAGATTAGACTTATGAGTATTGGAACTATCTTTTCCGTGCATATGGAACACCTTGTCGCGGGTGGAGCCGGGCTTGCCCACTATGAGGGTAAGAGTGTCTTTATTGACGATTCCTGTCCGGGAGATACGCTACTGGTTCGCGTATACGAGGAGCATCGGGGCTGGGTAAGAGCAAAAACCCTAGAGATTACCGCGCCTTCGCCGCAAAGGGTTACGCCGTTTTGCCCGTTTTATCAGACCTGCGGCGGCTGTTCGCTTCAGCATATTGCCTATGAAATGCAGCTTGCGCTGACGCCAGCGCCTTGACCAGGGAATGTGGCGCTTGGCGCACTTGCGTTACCCATGTCTCTTTACCATTGCTGCGGTTCAAAACCTTCCGGCGGCTTTAACAGGTTGACCGACTCTCCGGTCAGTTCCAGTACAAAAAAGCCGGATTTATAGGCATAGTCCCTTACGTCGGGGTCAACCGCGCCGCCGGCCATCGCTCCCAGAAGTTTCTTGCCTATTGTTTCAGCGGGCGGGTATTTGCGTATGAGTTCCATACGCTT
>JAITFA010000107.1 GCA_031281685.1 Treponema sp.
CAATGCGCTCTAGCGGCTCAGGTTCCGCTGGCTGAATACTGAATCCGCAATGGGCTGATCAAGAATAACGTTACGCATGGTGAACGTGGTCTTGCTGTCTCGGCGGAGGAGATCGCGCATCTCGGTTTCTACCGGGAAACGGCGTCCGCCAAATTCCTGAACCTTGAGTATTGTTACTTCCTTGAGTTTTGCGCCGGAAAGCGCGTATCGCTCGGAGTGGAGCATGTCGCCGTTAGCCTTGTCTATCCACAGTTTCTGCTTGGGATAACTTTCCGTGTGGCTCTTTGCCGTCAGCTCCAATATCCAGCAGTCTTGCCCATTCCAGTTTTCCGATCCGGCAATGCTTGGCGTGTAGCGGCTTTCCAGGGACCCGTTGTCAATGGCGTCTTCGTAAGACATATCTGACCCCATCATGCTCTCTTTCAGCATGTGGCCGCTGATGAGCATCACTTCTTCAGTGTCCGGCGAGTAAACATAGAGCCTGCCGTTTGTCTTGAGGTACTTAGTGCCACGGTCTTCACGGTTGGTAAACTCAATAAAACTGTCGCTGTTTCCCCGCGCCCATGCCCGCATGGTCTTCACATACCTGCGACCCTGGTACTGGATTGTCATGGTACCTTCGTACTGGATCGTGCTGTAGATTTCGTTGTCGTCAATACGGCGCACAAGTTCCAGCGCAGTGGGCGCTGCCGATAGCGCTGATTGCGCCATAAGCGCGCCCGCTGCTATAACGAGCGCAAATACCATTGTCATCATCTTTTTCATAGCTAACTCCTTATAAAAGAGGTATGGCTTTCCATACCCTTTGATTTGTTCTGGGATACTGCTTATCGTACCACGCGCTTAACGCCGAAGCGCCTCTACCGGCTCGACAAACGCGCTTTTAAGCGACGGAAACAGGGTGAATAGCGACGCAACCACCACGCCCATAAGCCAACTTTGCAGCAGGTTGAGCCAACTAAAGTTAATGAATATGGCGTTTGCCGCAGGCAGCTCGGCAAAGGTGCTTTCACCGGCAGCGGCGGTCCAGCGAATGGGGTAATTCTGGAGAACACCGGTCAAAATTCCGCCCAGCAGCACCCCAACGGCAGCGCCAAACATGGATAGAAAGACCGACTCAAAGAAAAACACCTTCACGATTTCGACGCGGGTCATGCCCAGGCTTCCCATCATGCCGATTTCCTTGATTCGCTCGTGGATGATCATGGTGATTGTATTGACGATTAGGAAACAAGCTACAATAAGGAAGATTAGGTAGATTGCGGAGAACAGCGGCTCGTACATATTCATCGTAACGATCCAGTATTGCTCGTTCCATTGGCTGACGACATCGTCTGGTCCGAATATCCTTTCCATTTCACGGGCAATACTTTTGCTCATTTCAGGCTTGTCCGCGTAAACTATGATTTGTTGGCTTGCGTCGTCCAGTACCAAAAGGCGCTGGAGGCGGCTGAAGTCCGCAATGATGGTTTCACTGTCCATTTTGGCGTAGTCAAAGCGGAAGATGCCGGTGATAACCGGGGACCACATCTTGTCGGAGAACTGGGCTGAGCTTGTTTTCAGGGGAAGGCGGTCGCCAATGCTCAGACCGGTCTTTTGGGCAAAGGTGATGCCAATGGCGCACTCGTTGCTGTCGGGCGCGGGGTAACGACCCTGCGCCAAACCGTCTGTCCGGTCGGTGAGGTTAAAGTTATTTATCTTAATCTCCTCGTTCATGTTTATGCCCCAGAGTTTAGCGTGCTTCACCACGCTTTCCTGCAAGGTCGCGTACGCCATGATGCGGGGGAATACTGCCCGGACGCCGTGTATTGCCTTAATCTCTTCCATTATTGTAGTAAGGCTCTTGCCCTCAGCCACAGGGTACTGCACGGGACTGTATTCGCTTTCCTCCTCGTACTGGGCTGACACGGCGCGCACATGGCCCAGGTCAAAGACTTGCACCACTTCGTGCATACTGTTCAACATTCCCTGAATGATTGATGAATAAAAGACGATGAAAAACACCGCGATGCCCACCGATGTAACGCAAAACATGGTGCGCCGCATATTCCTGAAACTGTTACGGAACGCTATCTTGACGAGGGTTCCGTTACCCCCGCGACTGTACGACATATTGTTCATGATTAACTCCTTTTTTTCGAGGCGCTTGCCGCGTCTTACTCAAATCTGAGACTGTCGGTGATAGCCATCTTAGTAGCTCTGCGTGTGGGGATGATTGCCATAAAGGACGATAAGATGGTTGCCACAATAGCGCTTCCGATGATGGTTCCGGGGCGCCACATACCCCGGAAGTTACCGGCGATACGGTAGCCCATATTGCCGCCCATCTGTTCCACCATTTCTGAGAAGTCAATTCCCGTATTAACCATAGGAACATTGAGGGCGCAGCCTAAAATCATGCCCAAAATAGAGCCGATAAGTCCTAAAGCTGCCGCTTCCATCATGTAGACAAGGATGATCTGGCTATCGGTCATGCCGAGCGCCCGCATCATGCCGGTTTCCTTGGTACGCTCCAGAACGGCAAGCAGTATGGTGTTGGAAATGCCGATAAGGGCAAGGAAAAAGAGAAGCAGGGTGAAAACTTTGCTTGACCCGTTTTCCAAGACTTCATAACTAAGGTAATCAGACACATAATCCATCCAGAAACGGACATCCAATTCTTCGGGCAACTGCTTTCCCTGAGCCGCAAGCCCCGCATCCAGCGCGGCGCGTATAGCATCGGCGCTTTCTATTGTACTAGTCATGTCAGCAGGTCCCAGGGTTTTGTCCCGAATCAGCAGTTCTGTTACATTGCCCTCCAGCATCATCCCTGCTTCGTCCTGCAAAACATCCAGAGGCATATAGCCGATGTTGAAGTTGTTAAAAGGATCGGGTGAATTGATCATTCCCACTACTTTGGCGTCTATTACTTGGTTCACATGGCGCAATGCGCCGGAGAAGTCCACTCGGATCATTGCCTGCAGCGCGGCGTTCTGCTTTGCCTCGTCCTGTTCGGCAAGGAGGTAGGAGTCGGTTGGTTCGTCGAATTCGTAGACTTCGCCCAGAAGCTGCTGTTCCGCTGGAGTAAGGAGGGACCAGAGTTCCGCGTTCCACTTGTCTTTGTGTATCTGTTCCGGCGCCAGCTTGTAGTCAATAACCGTGGAGATGCGGACGTCGTTACGGCCTGTGGCGTCAAATAGCGCCCAGAGCTTATCCGCGTCGGCTTTGGAAATATCCCGCTTCAAGGACATCCTGTTCTTTGCCCGATCTTCGGCATAGTCCTGGGTTTCCCCGAACCGCGCTTTGGCTTCTACCTGCTGGTAACAGGAACGGATGAACACCTCGTCTGCGCTGTTCCGCGCCGCTATAGGGATAAGCTCATCCAGTTCCCGCGCTGTTGGCCTCGTTGGGATGCCCACTTTGAGCTTGTCCGCGGTTTGAGCGCCCAGAGCAATGCCGAACTCGCCGTCTTGAATGTAGCGGCCTAATTCGACATAGCTGGTATAAGCCAGTGTTTTTGTTTCAGCAGCCGGGTCAACGGCGTTGATCACCAGAGGCGCGGAACCGCTGGTGGAATATATGGTGCCAGAGAAGGTGTAACGAGGCGCGACATTGTAACCTGCGGCATTCAGAACAGCGGCGTAGGATTCCCATCCGGCGAAGTTCTCGTAGGAAGGCAGCTCATCGTGTTTGTCAAAGTAAAGTTTGGTTTGCAGTTTTGCCGCGCCCATTTCGTAGTTAATGATGTTCCGCCGGGACTCCATGAATACGCCAGCCAGCCAACTGTCCATCCAGATATAAGCCCCCACACTGACCATGATTGCCGCGCAGGTGAGGAAGGTTTTCACCTTATGGCGTCCAAGGTTCCGCAGCGCTATGCGCTTGAGTTCAACAAAGCCTTTCATTTAACGATCTCCTGTTCAATTTGCCCGTCGCGCAGCAGCACGATTCTGCGGGCAAAGTCCATAACCATGGCGTCATGGGTGGAGAATATGAACGTAGTGCCTTCGTTTTTGTTCAGCTTCACCATGAGTTCCAGAATTTCCCTGCCGATTGTGGAATCGAGATTTGCGGTTGGCTCGTCCGCGAGGATCAGGCTGGGTTTTTTTACCAATGCCCTTGCAATGGCTACGCGCTGCTGCTGGCCGCCGGACATTTCTTTGGGACGCCGGTTTTCCATGCCAATGAGACCCACGCTTTCCAGGGCTTCAAGGGACCGTTCCCGCGTTTCTTTTTTGCCGACTCCCAGCAGCGTGAGTGGAAACGACACGTTTTCCAGCACGGTTAGCACGGGGATCAGGTTATACGCCTGAAAGATGAAGCCGATGCTGTTACGCCGCAACAGGGCGAGCTGGCGCTTGGTAAGCGTTGCCACATTGATTCCCGCGATGCTGAACGACCCTGATGTGAGAGTGTCGAGGCAACCAGCGAGGTGCAGGAAAGTAGACTTCCCGCTTCCCGATGGTCCCGCGATAGCGGCAAACTCGCCGCCGTCGAAACTCAGGCTTATGCCCCGCAGAGCGTGTACTGTCGTACCGTTCAGCCCGTAATCCTTCGTTACATCAACCGCTTTTACTACTGTCATATTTATCCTCCATGTTAAACGCCTTGCGCGTCTATGTCTATTTTCCCAACGAGTGGGTTATTCTTGCCGCAGAATGATTTGAACTGTTGCTTGCCAGCGTCTCTGACACCGGTGCTTGCCAATGTCTCTGGCACCGTCGTTTGGCTTATGTCTCTGGTACCGGCGCTCCTGTGTCTCTGACACCGACCATGTAGCCGCGTTCTTGACACTGCCCACTCCGTTCTTGCCACAGAATGGTTTGAGCCGTTGCTTGCCAGCGTCTCTGACACTAGCGCTTGCCAATGTCTCTGGTACCACCGCTGGGCTTGCGTCTCTGACACCGGCGCTTGGCTTATGTCTCTGACACCAGCGATTGCCAACATCTCTGGCACTGATGCTTGGCTTGCGTCTCTGGCACCAGCGATTGCCAGCGTCTCTGACACCGGTGCTTTGCTTATGCCTCTGGCACCAGCACCTGCCAATGTCTCTGACACCGGCCCAAGTCGGCCATTCTTGCCACCGCCTGCTCTATTCTGCACAACGGATGAGCCTAAAAAAGAGGAGCTTTGCTGTCTAAACGGGAAAACCTGACTAAATTGAGGAATTTGCGGTGTCAGATACTTGACACGCCGTCTTCTTAAGAGAATATCATCGGGAGCCGGGAGCCGGGAGCCGGGAGCCGGGAGCCGGGAGCCGGGAGCCGGGAGCCGGGAGCCGGGAGCCGGGAGCCGGGAGCCGGGAGCCGGGAGCCGGGAGCCGGGAGCCGGGAGCCGTGAGCCGGGAGCCGGGAGCCG
>JAITFA010000092.1 GCA_031281685.1 Treponema sp.
ATTTCTCTCACATTATTTGACGATTGCAGGAATCTATGATATACTTAATCAATTCTAGTTTAGAAAGTTCTATCCTGTCTTTATGGATTACGCTATGCAATTTTTTGATACTCATGCCCACATAGGGCTCATTTACGATGACCCTATCGAGCGCCTTATCGTTGTTCAGGAGGCGCGTCAGGCTTCCGTAACGCGGATCGTGTCGATTTGTAACAGTCTGCGCGATTTCGATCTGGTGTACGATAATCTGAAATCCGCAACCAATGTGTATCACGCGGTAGGGGTGTCCCCTTCAGAGGTACAGAATCCGGGCAAAGGCTGGCTTCAAAGCATAGAGCGAAATGTTCGGCTTCCTCGCGTCGTAGCCATCGGCGAGACCGGCCTCGATTACTTCCACAAATTTGGGGACCGCAAGTCCCAGATCGAGCTGTTTATCGCCCAGCTTGACCTCGCCACACGCTTCAGCTTACCCGTCATCATACCCAACCGCGACGCGGGGCGCGATGTGCTGGACATACTCCGCGACCGTCTGCCGCCCAGAGGCGGGATACTTCACTGCTATTCCGAGAACGCGGACTATGCAAAGCGCGCCCTCAAGCTCAACCTCTACTTCTCCTTCGCGGGAAACCTCACCTATCGGAACGCCCGTAACCTCCACGAGACCATTGGGGTTATCCCTTCTGACCGGCTTCTTATTGAATCGGAGAGCCCCTTCATGGTTCCAGCCGATTATCGGGGCAAGCGGAATATGCCGAAGTACCTCCCTATCACGGCGAACTGTCTTGCTGATATGCTGAATGTTGATAGGGAGGAACTGGCCGCGACGCTTTGGGAAAACGCGAACCGGGTCTTCAATCTTCCCAACGAATAGGAGGTGTTATGAGAAAAGCGGCGTTGCTAAGTATATTGCTGACGATGGCGGGCGTCTTGCCCGCCCAGCAGAAACTTCCCCTTGACGAGGCGATTTTTACCGCGGGACGCTATCTGAATATGCGGATTCCTTCCCGCGCCAAAGTCGCGGTACTCAATTTCCTCGCCCCGACCGAGGCGCTTTCCAGCTATGTTACTGAAGGGCTGACTCGCGCACTTAAACGTAATCCCATGCTTACGATTGTGGAATACGCTGGGCAGACCCAAATCAGCGAAACAATGATCGACACAGCCCAGCCTATCGGAAGGCAGCTTGGCGTGCTGGTACTGGTGCTTGGTTCCATCACAGCCAACAGCGCGGAGACCGACTCGCTCATCCTGCGAACAAAAGCCGTCTCAGTGCAAAACGCCCAAGCCTACTGGACGGGAACGTATCCTCTCTTACCGGATCAGACGCTCACGCGCCTGCAAAATATTGACTAAAAAAAGGAGCATATCATGGATGATATACAGGTTCATTTGTCGAATGGAATTTCTTTGCGCTGTCCCTTTGCGACTCAGGCTGAAGCATTGGTAAAACACTTTGGCGAGATAGAGGGCGGACTTGTGGGGGTCAAGGTGAATAACGAAATCAGACCCCTGTCTACCTCGCTTGAGGTAAACATGAGCTTGGAACCAGTAACGCTCGAATCGCCGGAAGGCGCGATGATATACCGGCGTTCCCTGTCGTTCCTTCTCGCCATAGCAGCCCGCGATCTATTCCCTCAACGCAGCCTCTACGTGGGACATTCCTTGGGAAACAGCTACTACTACACGTTTGGAGACGAGGAAGCGCCTTCAGCAAGCGAAGTCGCAAGCCTGAAAGCGCGTATGAAGGCGCTGGTCGAAGAGGACTTGCCCATTGTGTTCCACTACACAAGCTATACCGAAGCGCTGGCTATGTTTGAGAAGAATGGCCAGACCGGTACGGTACAACTCCTTGAAGAACGCAACGACTCACGGATCAAGATCAATGAATGTCGCGGTTTCGCAGACCTATATGTTGAGCCGCTGGTACCCCGCACAGGTTTACTGCGCGTGTTTGATCTCATGGTCTATTCACACGGCTTTTTGCTTTTGTTCCCCGGCGTTGGGAAGGACAAACTTGAACCTTTCTCAGGAAGTCCCACGATCTTCGCGGTGTATAACGAATACAAGAAGTGGGGGCTTACCATAGGTATCCGTACCGTAGGAGACCTCAACCGGCTCATACGGGAACGGGCTATTCGGGAATACATCAGGATTGCCGAATCGTTTCAAACCAAAAAAATATCGCAAGTAGCCGATAAGATCTGCGAAAAACAGGACACCGTGAAAGTGGTGCTTATCGCCGGACCCTCCAGTTCCGGCAAAACCACCACCGCAAAACGCCTAAGCCTTGAACTCAAGGTTATGGGCATGAAACCCATTCCCGTAAGCCTTGACGACTACTATGTAAACACAGACAAGACGCCCCGTGACGAGAAAGGCGAGCCTGATTACGAGTGCCTTGAGGCTCTGGACGTTTCCTATTTCAATCAGCAATTGCTGGCTCTTTTCAATGGCGATGAAGTAACGCTGCCGGTGTATGATTTCAAAACCGGACGCCGTCGTGAAACCGGCGGCAGGCGGATTCGGCTGGACAAAAGAAGCATCCTCGTCGTGGAAGGCATTCACGGACTTAACGATGCGCTCACCCCGCAAATCCCCCGAAACACCAAGTTCAAGCTCTACGTTTCCGCCCTAACCCAGCTTAACCTTGACGACCATAACCGCATCCCCACGAGCGACAACCGGCTCCTCCGGCGCATGGTTAGAGACGCCCAGTTTCGCGCCACAAGCCCGCTAAGTACCATCAAAATGTGGCCGAGCGTTCAGCGCGGGGAGCGGCTCCACATCTTCCCGTTTCAGGACAGCGCAGACATCGCCTTCAACTCCGCGCTGAGTTATGAACTTGCCGTCCTGAAATTCTACGCCGAGCCTTTGCTTCGTTCAGTGAAACCGGGCTACCCCGAATACGCCGAGGCGGTACGGCTTCGCTTGTTTTTGGAGAACTTCGCGCCTATTCCTCCACAGTACGTGCCGGGCCACAGCATACTGCGCGAGTTCATCGGCGAAAGCGACTTCAAGTATTAAGCCTTCTGTTGATAAATCCCCCCGCTCAAGCCGTCCACGGGCAACACGCTAAGGATGCGGGGCTGCGCTTTGGACGTATATCCGCTTGAGCGGGACTTATTCCCCGGATGACCACCCGTAACCATTTCCCTTATACCTGAAAGCAAGAGTTTTTTTCGTGTAGGCAAGACTTCTCGGCATATCGGCAGAAGTTGCCTACATGTTAGCAAAAGTTTTTTTCATGTAGGCAAAAGTTTTTTTCATGTAGGCAAGGCTTCTCGGTATGTCGGCAGGAACTGCCTACATACCGTCAAGAGTTTTCCTCATAAGGAAAAAAGTTTTCCTCACAAGGAAAAAGATTTTCCTCATGAGGAGAGAAGTTTTCCTCACAAGGAAAAAAGTTTTCCTCATGAGGAAAAAAAATTTTCTCATAAGGAGCTTGACATTCCTCATTGGAAGGACGTATCATTCTGTAAACAATCAAAAGGAGTACGCTATGAGTAAAGATGTGTTTTCCGCTCCAGAGGCGGAATACCTCTCCTTCGCAACTACCTTTAACGCCGCCGCCGTTACCCACGCGACCCGGTTGGGCATCCCCGCCGCGCTCGTAACCGACACCACCGAGAAACTGGCCGCCTACACCGACGCCTATCACGCCGCAGACTCGCCTAACGCGGGCAAACTCAACCGCGAAAGCCGCAAGGAGAAGCGCGAGGCTTT
>JAITFA010000182.1 GCA_031281685.1 Treponema sp.
TAGGATAGCTAGCTAATCCATTCGTATCAGCAACATAGTTGCCGTTTCGTGGAGCCGTGCGTCAGCAAGAGTGTGGCCTTTGTGGTGTCAGAGACCCGTGCGTCAGCAAGAGCGCACCCCGTGGTGCCAGAGACCTATTCGTTACTGTTAAGAGTGTGGCCTCTGTGGTGTCAGAGACCCGTGCGTCAGCAGGAGTGCGCTGTAAGTATTAAGAAATTCCATTTAGGAGGAATATATGTACATTGACGATTTACACAAGATTGACCGTGAGCTTTGTTACCTGAAAAACGTAGTGGCGCTCTTAGGCTGGGATCAGGAAACACAGCTTCCCCCCAAGGGCGTGGAAGACCGCTCAGAACAGCTTGCCCTGATCAATTCGCTGGCTCATGAGCGGCTGGTGTCAAAGGAGACCGGCGCGGCACTTGACGCGCTTGGTTCGGGCGAGGGACTGCCGGTACTTGAGCGCGACTTCCTGCGCGTTATGCGCCGCGCCTACGACCGCGAGGTGAAGCTGCCAGCGGCGTTTGTAGCGGACGAGGCGCGTGCCGCTGGTCTCTCGCAGGCAGCGTGGCAGACCGCACGACAGAACAATGACTTCGCCGCGTTCCTGCCGCACCTGAAAACAATGCTGGACATGAACCGTCGCAAGGCTGAGTACTGGGGCTTTTCCGGCGACCGCGTGTATGACGGCCTGCTTGACCTATACGAACCAAGCATGAGCGCCGCTGACATCAGCGCGGTGTTTACGCCGTTACGGGATCGACTGACTGCGCTTCTGCGGAAAATCGCCGCAAAGCCAGCGCCGGATGTGTCGTTCCTGGATCAGGACTACCCGCTAGACCAGCAGATCGCGTTTAATGCCCAGCTTTTGGACGAGCTGGGCTTTGACAAAACCCGTGGACGGCTCGACATTAGCGCCCACCCATTCACCACGTCAATTGGCGCTGACGACGTCCGCATTACTACCCGCTATTTTAGCAAAAACCTGCTGTCCACCATTTTTTCAGTGATTCACGAAAGCGGCCACGCCTTTTACGAGATGAGCTTTCCACCAGAACTACGGGGAACCTGCCTTGCCGATGGCGCGTCAATGGCAATACACGAATCTCAGTCGCGCTTTTGGGAAAACGTGATTGGTCGCAGCCGCTCCTTCTGGGAACGGCTCTATCCCATGCTCCAGAGCCATTTCCCAAAACAACTGAACGCGGTTCCCCTTGACCTTTTTTATCGGGCTGTAAATCAGGTGAAGCCATCGCTCATCCGCGTTGACGCCGATGAACTCAGCTACAGTCTGCACATCATCCTTCGCTTTGAAATCGAGAAGCAGCTTTTCGCCAGAACCCTTGCGCCAGAAGACTTGCCCGCAACATGGCGCAGACTGATGAAGGAATTCATCGGCGTTGAGCCGCAAACCGACGCCGATGGGGTTTTACAGGACGTACATTGGTCAATGGGGAGCTTTGGCTACTTCCCCAGCTACGCGCTCGGCAACCTCTACGGCCTCCAGATACACCAGCGCCTGCTTGCCGAACTGCCCGCCTTTGAGACACAGGTTGCGGACGGTCGCTTTGACGAGATTCGAATGTGGCTAGTCAAGCATGTCTACGCATGGGGCGCACGACTCACGCCGTCAGAACTGCTGATGAAGATTACCAATGAAAAGCTGTCAATAACGCCCTTCCTCGAATACATTGAGGCGAAATACACGGCGCTTTACGCATAGCTCCAGCCTGTATGGGTATTCGCCTATACAGGCTGTATCCTTGGCGTGGTGAAACCCTCACGCCTCTGATTGCGCGGCTTTGCCCATTACCGCGTTATGCTTCCACGCTCCAGTCAGCAAGTAGATTATTGTTACCAGCAGAACCCCGGCGCTTGCGACTGGCGCGCCCATGCCCACACCGAACAGCTTCCAGTCCAGTACCACACCGAACATATAGCAGACCGGCACCCGCAGCAGTATCGCAGAAAGCATACCGCTTATGAGCGTAAACATGGTGTGTCCGCCAGCCATTAGGAAACCATTGATACAAAAGATGAAAGGGATGAAGAGAAAATCAAAACTGAACGAGCGCAGATAGGTAACGCCATCCGCAATCATCTGCTGGTCATTGCCGAACAGCGCAAGGATAGTAGTGGGGAACATTTGCACGAAAACGAAGAACAGGTAAGTGACACAGACCGAGAAGAGCGTCCCGATACGGCACGCTTTGACAGCGCGTTCAAGTTTACCCGCGCCAATGTTTTGGGCGCTCATCGCTGATATAGACGCGCTCATGGCCAGAGTAGGCATGAAGGCGAAACTGTTAAACTTACCCACCGCGCCAACCGCAGCCGAAGCGCTCACCCCGCCAACTATGTTGACAATAGTGGTGATAAATAAGAAGGAAACGCTGGTTATGCCATTCTGTATACACGTTGGCAACCCAATCTTGAAGATGAGTCTGAGCTGATCCCCGTAGATTTTGAATGATGAAATCTTGAAATCAAAGTGGAAGGAATTCTTAACCATATAGATGATGCAGAGGATCATACTTAATGCCTGAGAGATCACTGTGGCAAGCCCCGCGCCAAAGGCAGCCCAGTGAAAAACCACAACGAACACGAGGTCAAGCACGACATTGGTAACACAAGCCACCAGCACAAAGTAGAACGGCTGCTTTGAATTCCCCATGCCGCGCAGTATGGCGCTCAGGGCGTTATACCCAAAGATGAACACCACGCCTATAACCGTAACCGTGAGGTAGCGGTCGCTTTCCTCCAGCGATTCTGGCGGTGTTCTGATGAGCCGCAACAGCGGCATTTTGAACACGAGCATGAACACAGTGATCAGCACCGAACAGAAGAGAAGCATGGTGATGATAGTCGCGGTAACGCGCTTCAACGCGGTCTGATTTCCCGCGCCCACATACTGCCCGATAAGCACAGTCGCGCCCATACACAGACCGATCACGATGTTGGTCAGGATGAACGTTACCTGTCCCCCGATATTGACTCCCGACATACTTTCCGTACCGCTAAAGTTCCCCACGATGAGCATGTCAGCTACATTGTAGAAGGATTGTATGATGTTTGACGCCAGAAAAGGGAGGGCAAAGAGGATGAGTTTGCGAAGCACGCTACCTTGTGAAAGATCATTTTGAATTTTTGCCATGATGATTCAGCGTAGTAGAAACCAAAAAAATGGACAATACTGCCTCAGCAACAATTCA
>JAITFA010000192.1 GCA_031281685.1 Treponema sp.
CATCTCCACCCAGCAAGGTGGAGGCTCTTCACCTTGCATAGTGGCGCATCTCCACCCAGCAAGGTGGAGGCTCTTCACCTAGCATAGTGGCGCATCTCCACCTAGCAAGGTGGAGGCTCTTCACCTTGCTTAGTGGCACACTGATGAAAAGACAGGATGTGGATTTGACCATAGATGACACAGTTGCCAAGCCCCTGCCAACTCGCGCATCTTGTGGATTCTTTCGGATTGGCTATACTGGGTAATCCATGAATATTACCTTTGATGAAGAACAGTACGCTGCGTATCGCGCTGACAACAATGTGGCGGTGTCGGCGGGCGCTGGCTCAGGGAAGACGACAGTGCTTGCCGAGCGTTATGTGCGGCTTGTTACCGAAGGCGGGCTTGCGATTAGTGAGGTACTGACGCTCACATTCACGCGCAAGGCTGCGGCGCAGATGTATAGCCGAATCTTCACGCGGTTGTCGGAATCCACGCACCCGCTAGCCAAAGAACGGCTTGCCCAGTTCGATCAGGCGCGGATTTCAACGCTGGACGCCTTTTGTTCCACTATCACCCGCGGCGTGTCGTACCGCTACGGCATATCCGGCGACTTCCGTATTGACGAGCGCTCGCTCGTGCTGGCGGCTGAGGACACGGCGGTGGAGGTGATTATGCGCCATCGTCATGATACGGCTATTGGAACGCTCGTGGCGGCGCGTGACTTCGAGACCATTGTCAAAGACCTGTTCGCGGGATTGGCGCTGTCGGTGTTCAGCTTTGTGGATTCCGACCTTGCCTTGCCGGTGTTTGCCGGGGGCGAGGAGCGAACTTACGCGGCGCTGGGGAAGAAGCAGCTTGACTGTATTGAAAAAGAAGCTGGTGTGCATATCGAGGAACTGAACGCGAGCCGGAACTATATCCTCAGCCTCACGGCGGAGAACGGCAAGGAGCCTGAGTCGCTCAAGAAAATGAAGGACGCGCTGCGGAGCAGAGCGCCGCTGGAACCGCTGTTTGATAAGGAGCATATCGAGGCGCTGCTTGACGCGACGGAGCATTACCTTGACGGGATTACCTTGCGCGGGAAGGTTCTCGATGAAGTTAAAGAAGCGATCATTGATATGCGGGAAAAGTTCAAGGTCTTAAAAATTCTTGCCGTAAGCCTCCTGTTCCGCGAGGACATACCCGCGCTGGGGGCGATACTGGACGAGTATCGTCAGCTTTTTCTGGATCGCAAGCGGCAGACCAGCCTGCTGTCGTTTGGCGACACGGCGGAACTGGCAGTGGACGCGCTCAAGACCGATATAGACCTGCGTTCTTACTATAAACAGTACATCAAAGCCATCATGATCGATGAGTTTCAGGATAACAACCGGCTCCAGAAAGACCTGCTCTACCTCATTGCCGAGCGTGATGATCGGGGCGCGCCTGGTATCATGCCGTCAGTACAGGACCTTGCCCCGAACAAGCTCTTCTTTGTTGGCGATGAAAAGCAGTCCATCTACCGTTTCCGGGGGGCTGATGTTTCGGTGTTTAACGGGCTGTCCGAAGAGCTGGCACAAGCTCCGGTGTCAGACACCAGCCTGAGCATACGAAGCGCGTCTCTGACACTCAGCACGAACTACCGGTCAACAGCGGAACTCGTTGGCTTCTTCAACGCCCTGTTTCCCGGGGTGTTTGGCGCGGCGAAAAAGCTCTTTGAGGCAAAGTTTTCCCCCATGTTCACCAGAAAGGAAAAGCAGGACAGTGTTATGCCTGTAGAGGTTTATATACAGGAACCGCGCCGTTCCGTTGTTGCGCCAGAGGATGAGGCGAGTAGCGAAGAGGAAAGCGCAAAAGAGGCTGGTGAGGCGCTGGCTGCGGCAAGGCGAATCATCGCGGGGGTTAAAAATAAGGAGTTTGCGTTTGGCGACATCGCGGTGCTGTTTAAGTCAACCTCGCACCAGAACGAGTATGAAAAAACCTTCCGTCAAGCCGGGATTCCCTTTAGCGCGGCAGACCCGCGTGGGCTTTTTTCCGAAAGCCCGGCTAACGACTTCTACGCCATACTGCGCCTCAGCCTTTTCCCCATGGACCGGAACGCATACGCCACGGTACTTCGCTCGCCTTTTGTAAACCTGGGCGATGAAAGCATGTTTCGTATCATGCTGGAAAAGCCGGATACGCCCTTTCCGGCTGACCTGAATGAGAAGTGGTTTTCCACCCCGGCTGAAAAGGCGCGTTATCTCCACGGCGCGGAAGTGTTTCACGCTCTGGGCGCGATGCTTGATTTGCGCGGCATAGCCTCCGCATTCGCGTATCTGTGGTATGAGAGCGGGTATCGCACCTATCTTTTGTATAACGAATCAGCCAGAGACCTGCTTGAGCATTTTGACTACCTGTACGACCTAGCTCTGGACGCGGACAAACGCCAGCTTTCCATGAGCGCGTTTCTTGACGAGCTTGCCCCGTTTATGGGAACCACGCAGAAAGCCGAGACCAGTAACATACCGGAACAGAGCGACAAGGCGCTGTTTCTCACGGTACACAAGAGCAAGGGACTTGAGTTCCCGGTGGTGATCATTGCCAATGCCGGGATTGAGGACACGACCGTACAGAAGGAAAAGCAGAAGCCGTATTACCTTGACCCGCGCTGGGGCGTAACCCTTAATCTCAAACGGGACACCAAGCCTCGTGACGAGGACGCGGTGTTTAACTACTTTTTTGACGTGGGTGAAACCGGCAAGAAGCTGGCGCAGGAGCAAAGCGAGGCTGAACTCAAGCGGCTTTTCTATGTGGCCGCGACCAGGGCTGAGAAACGCCTGTTTATCTTTGGCAGCCGCACCACGACCAAAGACGAGGAACTTGCGCTTGACGGCATGGAAGCCCAGGAGCGGCTGGAGGCGCTTATCCGCATGAGGCGCGTGGCGGGTAAAAGCGGCGAAGACCCGCGTTTCAAGCAAAAATCGTTTCTTGATCTTTTTACCTCTGGCGCGGCTACCGCTAAGCTGCCTCCCTACAGACTTGTGCCTGTGAGGGTTCCGACACTAGACGAGTATAAGGAAGAAACGCGGCGCTTGCATGACGAGGCGTCGGCTCTTCTTGCCAGAGACAAGCCTCCATTGCCTGAAACGGAGAAACTCACGCCAGATCGTTTTTACAACACGCCAGCGCGGAATGAACCGCCTGCCCCTCGCCGCGCCACAAGCCCTACCCGCATGGAGGAGCGTAACCGCGAACTGCGCCCGGAGAACTATTGGCAAGGCGCTGAACTGCGAGACTTTGACTGCCAGCGTTTTTTAGACCTTGCCGGCGATCCTGAGCAAACGCCGTTTGAAAGCGAAGAAGCCGCGCCTTCCCGTTCCAGTGAAGCCACGCGCCTTGCCTTTGGCACGCTCTGCCACCGCGTGATAGAACACCTGCTTGCTGGCGACATAGCCGATGAGTC
>JAITFA010000054.1 GCA_031281685.1 Treponema sp.
CCAGCAACGCGCCTCTGATATCCGCGCCTTACCGGGGAACCATCGTGTTTGTCATAGACGACGCGGGGAATAACCTGTATGAGCTGGAGCCGTTTCTGCAATTCCCTGGACCGCTTACCATCGCGGTACTTCCCGGACTTCCTGAGTCCGCCGAAGCTGCGCGGCGTATCCGAGCGGCGGGTAAAGAGGTGTTTCTGCATCAGCCAATGGAAGCAATCGGCGGTGAAGATCCTGGGCCGGGCGCAGTGTACGCGGGTATGAATGTTGCTGAAATCCGCGAGATTGTGGAGCGTAACCTTGATGAAATTGGGCCAGTGGCAGGCATGAATAACCACCAAGGCTCAAAGATAACCATGAGTGAGGAAGCTATGGAAACGATTCTGGCAATTTGCCGTGAGCGAGGCATCTTTTTTCTTGACTCAAGGACCACCGCCGACACGGTCGTTCCTATAGTCGCGCAGAGAATCGGTATGCCTATTGGTGAGCGCGACGTGTTTCTGGACAACGTTCAGGATAAAGCGTCCATAATTGAGTATGCAAAGGAGGGTCTGCGAAAGGCAAACCTGCAAGGTAAAGCCGTGATGATCGGCCATGCATGGTCCCCGGAACTAGCCGCGATTTTAGGCGAACTTTACGCGGGCATCATCGCGGATGGCTATGTTCTGTCAACAATGTCAAATTTGCGCGTTATACCGTGAGCCAACTCTATGAAAATTCTTGGTATTGAATCGTCCTGCGACGAATGCGCTGCCGCGATAGTCGAGGATGGTAAGCGGGTCTTGTCCAATGTCGTGGCGACCCAGATTCCGTTTCATGCGCGTTACAACGGCGTGGTTCCTGAAATAGCAAGCCGTATGCACACTGAATGGATATACTCGGTTGTGGAAGAAGCCCTGAACACGGCGAATCTACGTTCGGCTGATATCGAAGGCGTTGCCGCGACAGCCCAGCCGGGGCTACTCGGCTCCCTGCTCGTGGGCCTCAATTTCGCCAAAGCCTTTGCGTGGGCGCGACAGATTCCTTTCATCGCCATTGACCACATGCTTGCCCACCTCTACGCCTCGCGGCTAACGGACGCGGAGGTAAGCTATCCCTTTCTCGGCTTGCTTGTTTCCGGCGGTCACAGCATTATCTGCCGCGTTGATGCTTTTGATACAGTTACCGTATTGGGAACCACCATTGATGACGCGGTGGGTGAAGCCTTTGACAAGGTGTCAAAGCACTATGGCTTTGGCTATCCGGGCGGGGCAATCATTGACAAACTGTCCAAAAACGGCGACGACTCCGCTTTTGACTTCCCCCTGCCCAGCCTGCACAAGGGCCAACATCGCTACGACGTGTCGTATTCAGGACTGAAGACCGCTGTCATAAATCAACTGGAACAGTTTCGCCGGAAAGGGAACAAGGCGGCGTCTGACACCGAGACCGTGAACATCGCTGCTTCGTTTCAGAAGACCGCCGTGGAAATCCTGCTGCGCGCCCTTTTCCGGGCTGTTGAAGACACGGGCCTGACAAGCATAGTCGCGGGCGGTGGAGTGGCCGCCAACTCGTACCTGCGTTCCCGCCTTGCCGAGCGCAAGGAACTCCGCTGTATCTTTCCACCTCTGAATCTCTGTGGGGATAACGGGGCAATGATCGCGGGCTTGGGCTATCAATATCTTGCGCGGGGAGATAAATCCCCCCTCAGCGTAGTCGCCTCAGCGCGGGTCAAGGCGTTTAAGCGCCGCTACCGCTGATTACTGCGCGATCATGCGTAACAAAAACACCAGCGCCCCCGCGAAAGCTACGCCGCTAACAAGGTAGACCCACAGGGGCAGAGCGTCTGTGTACCGGGAACTATTCAGTACAGGCTCCATAGGTCTGGGCTGCGCTGATGTTTTTGCTGTTTTTGGCGCGGAATAACCGCAGGAAGGACAGCCGTTGTCAAAAACGCTGACCTCACCCACAAAGTTACAGACTGGACAGCGAACCGAGGTAAAGCTCCTGCCGCACTTGGGACACTCACTCGCGCTCTGCTCAACCTCGGTTCCGCAATTATCACAATAAAACTTTGGTTTTTGTTTTGACGCTTTGTGAAACAGGCTCACTGGTATTTAGCCCGCAACTTTTTCAGCCTTGTCGCTGGCAGCCGTATCGCTCTTGGCAACACTGGGAGCGCTGCTTTCAGCGGCTGGTTTATCATCCGCACGTTTTGGTTTCGCGGGTCCACTCGCGTTTTTAGCACTCTTATCAGTAACATAGAAACCGGAACCCTTAAAGATGACGCCGCTTCCACCATTGATGAGGCGGCGCAATTCTTTTCCGCATTTTGGACAGACTTTCAAAGGCGTGTCGCTCATGTTCTGAAAAACGTCAAAGGTATGACCACACACTTTGCACTCGTATTCATAAGTAGGCATTCTATTCCTCTCATTTAGAAAGATTTGTCAAAAATATAGCGAGAATCACTTGGAAAGGGAATCACCTCCCGCTTCGGGAATCCCTCTCTGTAACACGTTACATAGGTCTTCCGGCATTGAGCGCAGGGCATTCTCATGAGCCGGGTCCACAAACACGCGGACAACACGCAATTCTTTTCTGAATGCGTCAATGGTTTCGGCAGTGAAAACGCTGGCGCCGATGTGTCCCTTGTCTTCGTGTATGCCAAGGCCGGTTTCAAAGCTAATCGGTTCCGGCACGTCAATGATGAGTTCGTCAGGACGAATACGCAGTCGAGCCGCCAGCTCTTGCTCAAGAAGGTAACGTTTCTCGATGTCAGCAAGCCTCTGGTGCTGCGCTTCGTTATACAGAAATTCAGCGGCAACAACATAGAGGCGCCCGTCCCGCACTTTGGCTCCCAGCGAGAATAGGGGATCGCCGTGCGACACGCCGCAACTTTGTGCGCGCTCGGCAAGCAGGGTAAACAGCCCCTGATCATCCAAGTTATAAAGCTCTTCCTTCGCTATGCGCTGGTTTTTGAGCGCGCCAACAAGCGCCTTCTTGATCATTGCCGTAGCGGAACGCACTGCCGGATGCCAGTAGACCGTGCGATACATGAGATATTTTGAAAACAGAACGGATTCCACACTCGGAATCGCCCGCGTATCAATGAGCAGCCCCTGTTCCGGATCAGGCCACAGACGCGAAAGGATGAAATCCACATCCTGCGCTCCGTAAGGCACCCCGCAATAACGGGCGTCGCGGTTCAGATAATCAAGTTTATCCGGGTCCAGCGCCCCTGAAAGCAGCTTCCGGTAAAAACGCAGTTCTTGACTGCCGGACGTGGGTAAGCTGGTATCAATGATGGCCGCGCTCATGTACGGGTCAGCGCCGGTATCCCCAACCAGACGTTTCATCGGCTCAATGAGGATGAGCTTGCCGGTAAGTTCCTCGTGGGAGGCAAGGGGCAGCTCTTTGAGGGAATGAGTATAGGGAAAGTGTCCCAGGTCGTGAAGCAAAGCCGCGCAGAGAAAGGAGCGCGCGCCTTCAGCGCTCAGCCATGAGTCAGCGCCGCGTCCAGCAAGGTGTATAAGCAGCCTCCTCGCGAGATGATAGACACCGATGGAGTGAGCCGCGCGGGTGTGGGTCGCGCCGGGATATACGATATGAGTCGGTCCAAGCTGGAGAATCCGGTGCAGACGCATGAAACCTGCCGATGAACTCAGCGCCTCAAGCTCCGGGCTGAGGTATATGTGTCCCCAGAGTACGTCGCGGATCGGGGAATTGAAATTCCGCTCAAGCGCGGCATGGATACTGTCATTCATGGAGAAAGTATACCATAGGTCAGCGCGTATCCGGCAATCTATACAAAAGCGCGGCTATTCAATATAACTAGTTTATCTTGAAAACAAAGGAGCTATTAAAAAATGGCTAAACTTAAAGTTGGAATCGTGGGCTGCGGCGGTATCGCTAACCAGAAACACCTGCCTTCGATTAAAAAAGCAGGACTTGCCGACATAGTCGCGTTTTGTGATATCGTAAAAGAGCGCGCTGAAAAAGCCGCCAAAGAATACGGCGCTGACAATGCCCAAGTCTTCACTGATTACAAAGAATTGATCAAAGAGAAGCTGGATGCGGTGTATGTTTGTACGCCCAACCGCTCTCACAGCGACATCTCGGTTGCTGCCCTGAATGCGGGTAAAAACGTGCTTTGCGAAAAGCCGATGGCGATCAATTACGCCGAAGCCGAGAGAATGTTGGAGGCATCCAAAACAAGCGGCAAGCTGCTCACCATCGGCTATCAAAGCCGGTATCGCGGCGACAGCCAGTACCTCAAGCGCGAGTGTGACGCCGGTGAGCTGGGCGAGATATACTATGCCAAAGCCAAGGCAATACGCCGCCGCGCTGTTCCTACATGGGGCGTTTTCCTCAACGAGTACGAGCAGGGCGGCGGTCCTCTCATTGACATCGGAACCCACGCGCTTGACCTCACCCTCTGGACCATGAACAACTACAAGCCTAAGTCCGTGGTCGGCACGGTGTATCATAAACTCAACAATGAAGTTGAGTCCGCCAATGCCTTTGGTCCGTGGAAGCCCGAAGAGTTCACTGTGGAAGACAGCGCCTTTGGTTTCATTATCATGGAAAACGGCGCGACCATCACGCTTGAGGCAACCTGGGCGCTCAACACCCTTGACGTGCTTGAAGCCAGCACCGTGCTTTGTGGAACGAAAGCTGGCGCTGATATGTACAATGGTCTCACCATTAACGGCGTGAAGCATAACCGCCAGTACACCACCAAGCCTGATCTCAGGAAAGGCGGCGTCGCCTTTTTTGAAGGCTCTGACGATTCCCCGGAAGTCATTGAACAGTACACCTTCCTCAACGCCATTCAGGGCAAGGGTAAGCTCGTGGTTCTGCCGGAGCAAGCCATTGTTGTAACCCGCATCCTCGAAGCCATCTACGAGTCTGCCAAGCAGAACAAGCAGATCGTGTTTTAACGCGAGTTTGACGGGAAGAAAATCGTATCCGCGAATGAGCGCGAATAGACGCTAGTAACTGCGCCGGCTTTTTCTATTCGTGTACAGGCGTGTTCATTCGCGGACTTTTTTCTTTGTAACCCGCTTGACATATTTAGCGTAAAGATTAGAATAGTCGTATGCTTTTGAAACCAGCAGGTAACAAGACAGCATACGCCTCTCCCGGCTCATACTATGCAAATAAGTACCCTCTCTGCCTACTAAACAAAGCTCTTAGATTTCCGCTTTTTTATACAGACAAATCCCCGGTTTATCCCAATCCCCCAAAACTAGGTCAATGTTGCTCATCCGGTGTATTGGACAGGTCAGCCGTTACAATTTTTAAGTCAGGAATTTCAACTCCTAAGTCAGGAATTTCAACCCGCGAGTCAGGGGTTACAAAACCCGGGTCAGCCCCTTCACCTTTTAGGTCATTCGTTACAGCGAATGAAACATTCGTTTCAACACATAGAGGAGAACACTATGGCAAAAGCACTGATTAGCTGCCGAGATCCCGGACCGGGGTTCCGGCAATGTGTCTGAGCTGGATTCTGTGCCTGACCGACGTCAGGCGGACCACATGAGGAGTGCCGGAGGCGGAGTTTCCGGAACTGGCAAGCCTCTGTTCCACTGTGCAAGCCCTTCTCCAGAAGGCGCAGAACAACGCGGAGCGGACCCACGTCATAACCGTGGAATGTCAGGAGGCGTTTAGGGTACTGGAGGCGAAGATGCGCTTCTTCCGGGACCGGTACT
>JAITFA010000056.1 GCA_031281685.1 Treponema sp.
GCCCGTTTAACCAGACCGGCCCGCTTGGGGTTATTGTCTATATAGTCAAATACCCGCAAAAGTTGTTTTACATCGTCGATAATCTTCGAGAAAAACCGCTTTCCCCAGAGATGACCACCCGGCTTACCGTGCGCTTTGTTCCAGTATCGCGCGAAATTTCCCTTGATCCATTGCATAATTTTGGAAAGGGACTCCCCGCTCTCCGGTTTGATGACCAGATGGACGTGGTTATCCATGATGCAGAAGTCAAAAAGCTGAAACGGGTACTTTTGTTTGGCTTTGTTGACGAAGGTCAAGAACGTAGTCTTGATCCGCGGCGCTTGGAGTTCCATCTCGTTACGGTTAATTTCCGAGGTAACGTGATAGGTAGCTCCGTCCTTGAGTTTTCTTGGATATCTCATAGCTATAGATATGGCGTCGGGAAGGAATTTTGCTTTAGTCTTTGTGTGTCTGGCACCAACGATATGTCTGGCACCATGTCTCTGGCACCAAAACGGCGTCCTTTGCTTGATATCAACACGCCAAAGGGATATGATAAAGGATAATGAAAGGTATCATTCTGGCCGGCGGGTCCGGTACACGGCTGTATCCGATTACCAAAGCGGTCTCTAAGCAAATTCTGCCCCTCTACGATAAGCCAATGGTCTACTATCCCTTGTCAGTGCTGATGCTGGCGGGGATCAGGGATGTGTTACTTATTTCTACACCACGGGACATTCACCTGTTTGAAGAACTCTTGGGCGATGGGGACTGGCTGGGGATGCGCTTTGAGTACGCAGTACAGGAAAAATCGCGTGGGCTTGCCGACGCATTCATTGTCGGGGAATCGTTTATCGGCGCGGATTCATGCGCCCTAGTGTTGGGGGACAACGTGTTCTATGGCCGGGGGTTTAGCGGTACGCTTCGGGACGCGGGCGCAAGAATCACGCGGAATGGCGGCGGCGCAATCTTCGGCTATTATGTGAAAGACCCTACCGCTTATGGCGTGGTTGAGTTTGACGCGGACGGCAAGGCGCTTTCAATCGAAGAGAAGCCGAAACAGCCAAAGTCGCATTACGCGGTTCCAGGCCTCTATTTCTACGACAACGAGGTGGTAAGCATAGCCAAGGGCATACAGCCCTCGGCGCGTGGCGAAATCGAGATCACGGCGGTAAACAACGCCTATCTTGCCAGAGGCCGGCTGTCAGTAGAGACGCTTGGACGGGGCATGGCGTGGCTCGATACTGGCACCTACGACGGCCTACTTGAGGCTGGCAACTTCATCGCTACTATTCAGAAGCGGCAGGGCATGTATGTTTCCTGCGTTGAGGAAATCGCCTTTGCCAACGGCTGGATTTCACGGGACGCTCTACTCGAACTTGCCGCTGGCTATAAGACCGAGTATGGCGAATATCTCAGATACATCGCTCTGGAAAGACCAGCGCGTTAGTGGTGTCAGACACCTACAAGGAGGAGCAAAAGATGCCGTTTACCTTTACCCCCTGTCCTATCAAAGGACTGTACGAGCTTCAGCCGAAGGTCTTTAAGGATGGCCGGGGCTATTTTCTGGAGACCTATGCTGAACGCGACTTCCAGAACGCGGGATTGTCAATGCGTTTTGTGCAGGATAACGAATCCTGTTCCGTGAAGGGCGTACTGCGCGGCCTGCACTTCCAGCGGGAGCATCCGCAGGGCAAGCTCGTGCGCGTGATTGCGGGCGCGGTGTTTGACGTGGCCGTGGATATACGCCCGGATTCGCCTACGCGGGGACAATGGCACGGGGTGGTTTTAAGCGGGGAAAAGCAGAACCAGTTCTATATACCGCCGGGCTTTGCCCACGGTTTTCTGGTCTTAAGCTCCACAACCCTGTTTTCGTACAAATGTACCGACTTTTACCACCCTGAAGACGAGGCTGGCATTATCTGGAACGATCCCACGCTGGCAATTCAGTGGCCTGATATTGGCATGGATTACATCCTGTCTGAAAAAGACAAGCGTCTGAGCGCTTTTACGGAGATTTAACATGATTTGGCTTATTGGTAACAAAGGTATGCTTGGCACTGAGCTTTCCCTGCTCTTTGCCGAGCGAGGACTCGACTTTGTCGGCACTGACCGCGAAATCGACATCACCGACCCAGCCGCCCTCGAAGCCTTTGCCAACGGCAAAGATGCCGAAGGCAAGCGCATCTACTGGATCGTGAACTGCGCCGGCTACACAGCCGTTAATAAGGCCGAGGAGGATGCTGAAACCTGCCGCCGCCTCAACGTTGACGGACCTGGAAACATCGCCGTGCTTGCTTACAAGCTGCGCACACGCTTCATTCACATCTCGACTGACTATGTTTTCGGCACATACAACAAGCAGGCTTCATCCGAAACCGGGGAGAAGCAGCCTTACCTTGAAGATGATGATACAGGTCCCATCGGCGTCTATGCCACCAGCAAACGCGACGGGGAAGTCCGCGTCATGGAAAACACTCCCGGCGCTTATGTCATCAGAACCGCATGGCTCTACGGCAAATACGGCAACAACTTCGTAACCACAATGCTGCGGCTCATGCGGGAACGGGACACGATTTCTGTGGTCAACGACCAGCGCGGCAGCCCCACCTGGGCGCACGACCTCGCGGACGCCGTCTTCAAGATAATTGACGCGGTTGAGCATCCGATAGGGTTAGCGTCGCCGCGTAATGTCCCGTTTGGCATATACCATTACACCAACGACGGCGACACCACATGGTTCGACTTTGCCCGCGCTATTTACCAAAAAGGACGGGAACTGGGACTCTTAACAAAGGACTGCGAAGTTAAGCCGTGCAGCAGCGCGGAGTATCCCTCAAAGGTTATGCGCCCAGACTACTCGGTGCTTGATAAGAGCCGCATCAGAAACGAGATAAACATTCTTATTCCGAAATGGGAAGAGAGCCTTGAGCAATTTCTTAAAGAGTTAAAAAAATGAGGAAACTAAACAATCTTCTGGTAACAGGCGGCATGGGCTTCATCGGCTCTAACTTTATCCGTACACTCCTGACCATGCCCGACTTCACTGGCAGAATCATAAACCTCGATGCCCTCACCTACGCGGGAAATCCCGCCAGCCTGAGCGACATCGACAAAGCCTTTGGCGGCACACGCTACTTCTTTGAGCGCGGCAGCATCTGCGACCGCGCTTTTATCGAAGAAACCTTCTATAAATACGCCATTGATACAGTGGTAAACTTTGCCGCTGAAAGCCATGTTGACCGCTCAATACTGGGACCGGAAGCCTTTATCAAAACCAACGTGATGGGTACTTTCACCCTGCTTGACGTGGCGCGAAACGCATGGAGAGACACAGACGGCGTTCTCTTTCACCACGTCAGCACGGACGAGGTTTACGGCTCGCTGGGAGAAACCGGCTACTTTTACGAAAACACGCCCTATGATCCCCGCTCGCCCTATTCCGCGAGCAAGGCGTCAAGCGATCACCTTGTGATGGCATATCATCACACCTACGGCCTGCCCATAACCCTCTCGAACTGCTCGAACAACTATGGCCCGTATCAGTTCCCTGAAAAGTTCCTCCCGCTCATGATTCTTAACATGATTGAGGGTAAACCCCTGCCTGTTTACGGCGACGGGAAGAACATCCGCGACTGGCTCTTTGTGCTTGACCA
>JAITFA010000089.1 GCA_031281685.1 Treponema sp.
GTGCGGTCGCTGGCAAGCGGTGTCTGACATGCAGGTGGTTCCAGTGATGTGCGTGTGCCAGAGTCCGTGGGGGCGCAGGCAGGCGGTGCCAGAGAGCTTACGGGTGACAGGTAGACAATGCCAGACAAGTAGGTGGTGCCAGAACCGTGGGGGCGCAGGCAGGTGTGCCAGAGATCGTGCGGTCACAGGCAAGCGGTGTCAGACAAGCAGGCGGTGTCAGAGACCGTGCGGGTAGCAAGCTACTCGGAGCGCGTAACGATTTCAAGCGCTGTTTCGCGCTGTTTCCAGTTCAGCGGTTTTCACTTCCCACTCAGCGGTTTTCGCTTCAAGGCGGGCGGCGGTTTCGTCAAGCCGCGCCTTCACCGCTCTGGCTTTTTCCCCGCTTGAGTATACGTCTGGCCGCGCAAGCTCCGTCTCAAGTCGCGCCTTTTCAGTTTCCAGTTCCTCAATGTGGACGAGGATTTCCGCCTCCTGCCGCTCAAGCCGCTTTAGCAAAGTCTGCCGCTGTTTCCCAGCTTCCCGTTCCGCCACGGCATTCCGCGCTGTTTGAGCGTCGGGGCTGGCAACACCTTGTCCTTTGTTACTCAACGCGGTTGCGCTTGACGTTGTTACGCGGTCCAGATAATAGGCGTAGTTGCCGTAAAAAAGGCGCGGGCCAAGCAAGGAAAGCTCCAGAGTTTTGGTGGAAAGCGCCTCCATGAAAGCGCGGTCGTGAGATACGAAGACGATGGTTCCGGTATAGGCGCGGAGCGTGTCAAGCAAAATGTCTTTGGATTGAAGGTCGAGGTGATTGGTGGGTTCGTCGAGGATAAGGAGGTTCATGGGTTTGAGCAGCATTTTCAAAAGGGCAAGGCGGCTCTTTTCCCCGCCTGAAAGCACGGACAGGCTCTTATACACATCGTCACCCCGAAACAGAAACGCGCCCAGCATATCCCGTATGCGGGGGATGAGCGAGCTTGGGGCATCGGCTTCCATGAAATCCAGCACTGATTCCGCGCCGGTAAGGGTCTCAGCCGCATCCTGTGAAAAGTAGCCAGCTACAACGCCAGCGCCATAGCGCGCGCTGCCTTCGTGATTGCTGTCGATATTGGCAAGTATGCGCAGGAGCGTGGTTTTACCCGCGCCGTTTCTGCCCACCACTACCAGCTTTTCGCCGCTTTCAAGCGTGAGGTCAAGACCTGATAGTACACGGCGCTCGCCGTAGCTTTTCCCGACTTTATCCAGCGTAAGGGCGATGCGACCCGCATGGGGCGGCGGCGGGAAGCGGATGCTGATCTTCTTGAGCGATTCGGGTATCTCGATGCGCTCCATCTTCTCAAGGCGTTTTATGCGTTCCTGCACCATAGCGGCTTTGCTTGCCTTATACCTGAAGCGGCGAATCAGGTCTTCAGACTTGGCGATCTCTTCCTGCTGTTCAGCGTAACGCTTCATCAGGCTTTCGATTTCGACCTGACGCACCTGCTGATATGCGGTGTAGTTCCCAGCGTAGCGTTTGAGGTTCCCTTGAAAAAGCTCGTAGACCTCGTTGACGCAGACATCAAGGAAGTAGCGGTCGTGAGACACAAGCAGATAGCCGCCGCTGAACGAGCGGAGCCAGTCTTCAAGCCAAGCCCGTGCCTCAATATCAAGATAGTTGGTCGGCTCGTCAAGCAGAAGTATGTCTGGTCTTTCAAGCAGTACCTTGGCAAGGGCGATCCGCATCTGCCAGCCGCCGGAAAACTCCTCAGTAGGCCGCTTAAAGTCCTCGCTTGAAAAGCCCAAGCCCGTAAGCACCATGCTGACGCTTGCCTCCCGCGTGTAATAGCCGGAACTTTCCACGCGCTCTTCAAGCCGGTGGTATTCCTCAAGCAGAGGCGCGGCGCGGCGCTCGTCGGCGCTTTGCAGTTGTCCGCCTATATCTTCAAGCCGCGCAAGCAGGGCGTATATCTCCGCGTAGGCGGTCTCTGCCTCGTCGCGCAGAGTTTTGCCCTGGTGAACAATGCCGGACTGAGGGAGGTAGGACACGCGGCAGCCTTTTTCAACAGCCCGCTCGCCGGAATCAGCGGCGCGTTTGCCAGCGATAACCTGCATGAGCGTTGTTTTCCCTGAGCCATTCGCGCCGGTCAGGGCTGCTCTGGAACCAGTGGCAAGGTTGAGGCTCACCTCCTTGAGTAAATCTCGATCCCCAAACGCGAGGGATACTTTCGTGAATTGAACAAAAGCCATAGTCTACAGTCTCTTAAAAATCAAAAAGGAAATCATTTGACAGCGTATCCTCCGGCGTCAAGGCGCGGGGATTGAAGTCAAACGGCACAGGCTCATCAAGCCACGGCTCATTAAACCGCGGTTCATCAAGCGGCAACTCATCAAGCCACGGCTCATCAAACCGCTGCTCAGGCGCGGGTAAGTCCAGCGACGGCACGTCTATCGACGGCAGTTCATAAAACAGCGACGTATCAGCAGGCGGCGTCTGTTCATAAGGCATGTCCGATGGCGGCAAGTCTATTGAGGGCTGTTCGAGCGTGACTGTCTTGAAGAAGTAGATCACCGTAGGCGAACTTGCCCGCCGCGCAACAACAAGCCCGTCCATACTGCTTGGCGGCACATACTCAATACGCATACCCTGACTTTCAAGCGTATACATGAAGTACACTGCTCTGGTTCTGTCTCCCGTTTCCTCAAAGTTAAAGGCAAAAGCGCCGTCATACAAACTCGACACAGCCGATCCCAGAAAGATACCCATATCAATAGTACCGGTTCCCAAAGCCAGGGCGCTGATCACCTGCGGCACCAGAAGCCGGTAGCCTGACCACATGAAACGCCCGTCCTCGGAGAACGAAAGCCGTCCATAGTTGGTACTACTGAAAATCGGCCCAGTGTTGTACAGGTTATAAAACAGCTCGTCCCGGCGGGCAAGTTCCTGCATAATAAGGTCGTCTACATCAGAGGCAAGGGCTACAAACAGTTCGGTTTTCAAGGCGCCGCCCTCATCGTAATACTGGACCGCGAGCGTGGTATCCGAGCGCAGACTTATGCGGAGACGGCTGCCCTCAAAACGCCATGTACGCGCTCCCTCGGCGCGAATGCCGGTGTAAGAAAAACGCTTATCCACATGGGGCAGGTATATATGGGCAATCCCGGTATCGATTCCGGGCATAAACTCCCAATGCTTCGCAAGCTCCTCGACATCTATCCGCTTTGAATTCACCATGATTGAGTAAGACTCAGGCGACCATGTACGCAGGAGCAGACGGTCAAGGTCAGGGTCTTCTTCGTCGTTTTCATTTCTTGCCACTGAAAGCGGCCCGCCGGTATGCTCAAAAAGCCGCAGACGAAGTGAAAAGCAGTAACCAGTGGTTCCATCCTCGGTCATCACCTGATACCACTCGCCGTCAAGCGATTCCCCAGTGGCGCTGATGGGCGCTTGCCCCTCAACTTTGGCTAAGGGCTTGACGATTTCACCCATTTTAAGCCGGTACACCCGCCGCGCCACGTTATCAGGACTCTGCCTGATCGGAAGCCCGTCCTGCAATGTTTCGGCATAGATTCGCGCCATGCCCGCGAACTCGTCAGCGCGCTTCTCAGCGGCTGCCCGCGACCCTACCAGTTCCAGCAGGGGCAGCGGAATCTCAAACTTGTCTATGTCAGATTCGGCGCCGCGGTACTGTTCAGGGATACCAGCGACCCACGTTTTGTTGAGGTTAGACTTAATATACACCGGCAGTACGGTTCCCGAAGGAATCGCCGGTTCTTCCGATGCCCATAACAAGACTCCCCAGCCCAGAAGTTTGGAGCAGGAATTGAGCGGGATAAGCGTAATCGCCAAAATGACAAAAAGACCAGTCTTTTTTAACAACAGAGCCATAACGCCTGACAGCATACATGGAACCGCTCTTAAAAAACTAGGCGCAAGGAGCGTCTGACAGCAGTTCCGCCCTCAAACAAGCGGCTTCCATTGTTCATTGCTAACTATTCACGGTTCATTTAGCCGCTCGGATCAAACACCTTGATCCATCCAGATCAGACACCCTGATCCGCTTAGATCAGACACTCTGATCCAGCCGGATCAGACACCCTGATCCGCTTGGATCAGACACCTTGATCCGCTCGGATCAGACACTCTGATCTAGCCGGATCAGACACCCTGATCCGAGTGATTAAAGCGCCTTTAACCGGACGGTTAAAGCACTTTGAGACGAGCGGTTAAAGCGCCTTTAACCGGACGGTTGGAACATCCTGATCCACTCGGATCAGACACCCTGATCCAGCCGGTTAAAGCACCTTGAGACGAGCGGTTAAAGCGCCTTTAACTGGAAGGTTAAAGCACTTTGAGACGAGCGGTTAAAGCGCCTTTAACCGGACGGTTGGAACATCCTGATCCAGTCGGATCAGACACCTTGATCCAG
>JAITFA010000146.1 GCA_031281685.1 Treponema sp.
ATGCGGTACTCTTTGTCATGAGAAGCGCTTCTCTTTACTACGAGTTGCGGTACTCTCCGATTTGAGGATCTGGTAAGTTTGTCAAATTTATGCCACAGTTGCCGTTTGAAAAAAGTGAGATTAGGTGTGGGTGCCAGAGACCTTATCAGTGGTATCAGAGACCTTTGCGGTGCCGGAGATTATGTGCGGTGCCAGAGACCTTGCTCAGAGGGAGGATAAGAAAGGAGTGTTATGGAAAGGCAAAAATATACGGATGTTAATGCCGCTATGATTAACAAATGGGTAAAGAATGGCTGGGAATGGGGGATTCCTATCAGCCATGAGGATTATCTCAAAGCGAGAAACGGTGAATGTAATGTGTTATTAACACCACATAAATACGTTCCACGGGAATGGTTTCCCGCGTTAAAGGGGAAAAAACTGCTGGGGCTTGCGAGCGGCGGCGGGCAGCAGATGCCTGTTTTTGCGGCTTTAGGCGCTGATTGTACCGTGCTTGACTATTCAGACGAACAGCTCGCCAGCGAAAAATACGTTTCCGAAAGGGAAGCGTATTCAATAAACATCGTTAAAGCTGATATGACTGAGCGCTTTCCGTTCAGCGACGCTGAGTTTGATATCATATTTCATCCAGTATCAAATTGTTATGTTGAGGATGTGTATCACATCTGGAATGAGTGTTATCGCGTGCTAAAAGATGGCGGCGTGTTAATAGCTGGAATGGATAATGGGATAAGTTTTTTATTTGACGATATTGAAAAATCGCCGCTTGTCGTGGTAAATAAACTGCCCTATAATCCGCTTAAAAACCACAAGCTGTTTGAAAAGATAAACAGCGAGTACGATAATATTCAGTTCAGTCATTCTTTGGAGGAACAAATTGGCGGACAGTTAAAAGCCGGATTTGTTTTAACAGATATGTATGAAGATTACGATAATACAGGCGCGCTCAGGGAATATGCGCCGCAGTATATCGCCACGAGAGCGATAAAACACTGCGGCACAGCCGGATACAGAAGCGCCTGAGCTGGCAGTCGAACAAGATCGTTATGGTATGATATAGTTATTCTTATCTTTAGTATTTCAGGAGTCTATATGGCAAAGGAATCTGAGGGCATGAACTATGCTCCCAAAGGCAAGCCCAATCCGGTAGTCAAGCAGGGTGAATTCACCTTTGCGGCTATCGCGCTGGATCATGGGCATATCTACGGCATGTGTAACGGGCTTATCGAGGCTGGCGCGGTTTTGAAGAGCGTCTACGACCCGGACCCGAAGAAGGTTGAGGGATTCTGCAAAAAGTTTCCCGGCGTGATACCGGCGCGTTCCGAAGAAGAAATTCTGGCTGACCCGGAGGTCAAGCTGGTGGCCGGAGCCGCAGTAACAAGCGAGCGCTGCTCTCTGGGACTGCGTGTGATGAGCGCGGGCAAGGACTACTTCACGGACAAGGCGCCGCTGACTACGCTCGCGCAGCTTGAGGCGGCAAAGGCTAAGGTGAAGGAGACTGGTAAAAAATACATGTGCTACTACAGCGAGCGCATTCATGTTGAGAGCGCGGTGTTTGCCGGGCAGCTTATCGAGGAAGGGGCCATTGGCCGGGTGATTCAGGTGCTGGGAACTGGTCCGCACCGGCTGGGTGCGGCTGGACGACCAGACTGGTTTTTCAGGAAGGAAAAGTACGGCGGGATTCTCTGCGACATCGGTAGCCATCAGATAGAGCAGTTTTTGTTCTATGCTGGCGTCAAGGACGCGAAAGTTGTCTACAGCCAGATCGCCAACTACGCGCATCCCGAATACCCTGAGCTGGACGACTTCGGCGATGCCACGCTGGTGGGCGACAACGGCGCGACCCATTATTTCCGCGTGGACTGGTTCACGCCCGATGGTCTCCAGAACTGGGGCGACGGACGTTCCCTCATTCTGGGAACTGAGGGCTTTATTGAGCAGCGCAAGTATATGCAGCTTGGTCAGAAAGGTTCTGGTGGGGGCCATCTTTACTTAGCCAATGGTAAGGAGGAAACCTACTACCACGTTGAAGGCAAAGTCGGCTATCCCTACTTTGGCCAGCTCATTCTGGACTGCCTCAACCGCACGGAGAACGCCATGACCCAAGATCATTGCTTCAAAGCCGCAGAACTCTGCGTGAAAGCGCAGATACAGGCGGTGAAGATACAGTAACGTACGTACAAGCGGCGCATGGTTCACCTCGCGCCACTTTTTTTGCTTGCGACAAGGGTCAGTCCTGCGCTGGCTGACAGCAATTTTTAGTGCCAGAGACATGGTGCCAGACATACACACTAAAGCAAAATCCCTTCTCAGAGCCATATCAATAGCTATGAGATATCCAAGAGAACTCAAGGACGGAGCCGCCTATCACGTTACCTCGGAAATTAACCGTAACGAGATGGAACTCCAAGCGCCGTGGATCAAGACTATGTTCTTGACCTTCGTCAAAAAAGCGAAAGAAAAGTACCCGTTTCAGCTTTTGGACTTCTGCGTCATGGATAACCTCGTCCATCTGGTCATCAAACCGGAGAGCGGGGAGTCCCTTTCCAAAATCATGCAATGGATCAAGGGTAACTTTGCCCGATACTGGAACAAAGCGCACGGTAAGACGGGTGGCCATCTCTGGGGAAAGCGGTTTTTCTCGAAGATTATCGACGATGTAAAACAGCTTTTGCGGGTATTTGACTATATAGACAATAACCCCAAGCAGGCGGGCTTGGTTAAACGGGCTGAGGA
>JAITFA010000141.1 GCA_031281685.1 Treponema sp.
GGGTTCGCGGTGATAAGGTCGAATTGCCCATCAATCTTATTAAACAGATCGCTTTCAATAAAATGAATGGCTTCAGCGTCTCCCAGAAGCCGCAGGGCGTTTTGCCGCGCCACAACAAGCGCCGCTGGGGATATATCCGAGGCAACGATATGCACCGTGGGGCGCTCATGTTTCAAGGCAATAGCTACCGCCCCGGAACCAGTACAGAGGTCCAGGATTTCCCCGGTGGCGCCAGACATCCAATGCGCGGCTTGGGATAACGCCGCTTCAACCAGCGTCTCGGTGTCAGGGCGGGGAACCAGCACGTCAGGCGTAACCGTAAAGTCCAGCCCCCAGAACTCCTTGCGTCCAACAATGTAGGCGACACACTCGCCGCCAAGCCGCCGTTCCAGCGCCCGCGTGTAAGCGCCCCTCGCCTCATCGCTCACTGTCCGCTCGCCGTCGATGATGAGACCGGCGCGATCAGTGTGAAGAACAGCGGCAAGCAGCACGCTCGCATCCAGCGCCGGCGTCTCAATACCTGCGTCGCGGAGCCGCACACAAGCTTGGTGAAAAATTTCTCTGATAGTCATGGCAAACAATGTCCTTATCAAAACCGCTTAAACCCCATGTTTAAGCATGGGATTACCGACCCTATTGGCGTATAATGTTCCGGTTGTTTATGATGTTTCTACAGCTCGAATAAGGGCTTGGCGGAGTTTTGGCGTGGGAATGGAGCGTTCCCCATCTGCGCTGGGACATGAAAACAGTCCTATTATGCGCAGGTTTTTTGCTTTAATTTTTATTTTTTTAGAATGGATACATCACATCCTATAATAGTTATCAATATCTTTTTGAATAAATAAGGAAATTTTACTGATATTTTTTCTCCAACGAATTTTATTTTATCTATTACTTTTGACGATCCCAATATATACCACCCTTTCCCTGCATAACCTAAAAAACCATAACTACTTTTAATATTGTACTTTTTAAAAAGTGTTATTATTTCACAAAATGTATATTCGTGAAAATGAAATCCTTTAGCTATAGTTCCACGGGGTTCAAAATGGGATGTTATGTCACATGGACCTTTTAGCCTATTTGGCGTTATAGTTATAACCACTCCTCCAATATCCATTTTTGATGCTAATATTTTTATATACGATTCTATTTCATCTTCTGGAATATGTTCCATAACATCATTCCAATAAAATACATCAATACTATTATCATCCAATTTTCTAAGAGCCTCATATATCGTACATTCATAAACTGTTAAATCTGAATTTATGAAATTCCTATCGACAAAGACATCACAACCTATCGCGCAGACATTTTCTATATTTGCGATAGAAGTTATAATTTTCCCAGTCCCGACACCAGCCTCAAAAAACAAACATTTACGTTTCTGTCGCAAACTATTTCTAACAATTTTTTCAACAAGTTTGATGTATGAATCTGATGCTCCATAAGAACTTAATATTTTTCCTTCCTTACCGCTACGCATCTTCATAATTTTATTTATAGTTTCATAGCCGTTTTTCATTAAGATACTACGCTCAAGTGAAAATGGTTTTGATTCTTTTATTAAATTTGCAAAAGATTTTTCCTGTTCATAATGCAAGTGCCATAATTCATCTATGCTCAAATCGGAAATATTGATAATTTTGTTATCAAATGTTGTTATACTATTTTCAGTAAATAAGGGCCCTGCTGTCTGCTGTCTGCTGTCTGCTGTCTGCTGTCTGCTGTCTGCTGTCTGCTGTCTGTATTATTATACATGAAAATTCTCCTTTTGTCAAGGGGTATTGCCCCTTGAAATAATTCTATACCAATCTTATTCTATCTGTCAACTCCTTTTTTATAATTTTTTACAGAAAGTTCAAAAATTATTGCGCCTAGCGATTGTCGCCTCCTCTAAGGCTGAGGAGACAACTCCTCAGCTAGGTGTATTTCCTCAACAGAACTTCGGCGCGTCAAGACGCTGTGGCATTGAGCAGTTCTTCCCTCGCCGAAAGTTTCAGCGCGTCAAACAGTTCCGCCACATCGCCCTGTATGATGAGGTCGAGCTTGTACAGCGTGAGGTTGATGCGGTGGTCGGTGAGCCGGTTTTGGGGAAAATTGTAGGTGCGGATGCGCTCGGAACGGTCACCAGAGCCGACCTGTGTCTTCCTCGCCTCGGCGCGTTCCGCCGCTGCTTTTGCCGCCTCCATCTCGTAGATGCGAGCGCGAAGAATCCGCATAGCCTTTGCCTTGTTTTTTATCTGACTCTTTTCATCCTGACAATGAACCGTGATACCAGTGGGAAGGTGGATGATGCGTACCGCCGAGTCAGTGGTGTTGACGCACTGGCCACCCGGACCGCCAGCCCTCATCACGTCAATGCGGAGGTCTTCCGGTCGTATGTCGATTTCAGTCTCGTCAGCTTCAGGAAGCACCGCCACAGTAACCGCTGAAGTATGGATACGGCCAGAAGCCTCGGTCGCGGGAACGCGCTGCACCCGATGAACGCCGGATTCGTAACGCAGGTTTTCGTACACGTTACTGCCGCTAATCGAAAAGATGATTTCCTTGAGTCCGCCAAGTTCAGTCTCATTGGAACTCATGATCTCGAACTTCCAGCCCCGCGTCTCAGCAAAACGGGAGTACATACGGAACAGATCAGCGGCAAAGAGCGCGGCTTCCTCGCCACCGGTTCCGGCGCGTATCTCCATGATGATGTTCTTCTCGTCAAGCGGGTCTCTGGGTATGAGAAGGAACTTGAGCCGGTCTTCCACGTCCTGAAGACGCAGTTCCAGTTCCCGCAGTTCCTCTTTAGCCAGTTCCCGCATATCAGGGTCTTTTTCTTCCTGAAACAAGGTTTTCGCGTCAGCAATCTGACCGCTCAGGGTCTCGCTTTCCCTGTCTGCGGCGGCAATATCGCTTAAAAAGGCGTATTCTTTCATGGTTTCCCGGTACTTCTGCTGATCCTTTACCAGTTCCGGGTACTGAATAAGCTGGGTTAGCTCCTCGTAGCGGCGCAGGAGGGAAGAGAGTCTTTCGTTCTTTTGCATAGCCCATCATAACAGCATGAAATAAACACTTTCAAGCACTATCTGTTGCCGCTCCGCGCCGCTGCCCGCAGTTTCTTTAACTCAAACCCGATGAGTATTGCCGTTACAATGAACGAGAAGCCATCGGCAACCGGCATTGCGGCAACCACGCCCCAGAGTCCCCAGATATGCCCGAAGATAAGTATACAGGGAATCAGCGCAATGCACTGCCGCAGGAGCGACAGCACTATCGAGGTCTTGGGACGACCAGTAACGACAAACATATTCGACGACACAATCTGGAAGCCCGCCAGCGGCAGTAAGAGCATCGAAACACGTATGGTCCAGGTGGCAAAGCGCAGGAGTTCGGGGCTGCCGTCAGGCGTGAAGATTTGCACTATCGGCACAGTGAAGATTTGCGTTACCGCAAAGCCCAGGATACAGATGGCGGTTGCCGCTGTTATTGCCCGCAGATAAGCACTTAACACGCGATCAAAACGCTTTGCGCCATAGTTGAAGCCGAGTATGGGTTGCGCGCCCTGGTTAATGCCGAAGATGGGCATGAGAATCACCATCACCAGCGAGCCAGCGATGTTCATGCCTGACAAAGCCACATCGCCGCCATTGGCAACGCCCAAATCTCCAGCGCCGTAAAGACTTACGCTATAGTTGTTTAACCAGCCAACGCCTGACATAACCAGTTGCATGAGGAATTGGGACGAGCCGAAGGTCATTATGTCCAGCATGATTTTGAGCGACGGTTTTAGGGACATTATCTTGAGGCGTATCACCACTTTTTTGCTGAAACTGAACGTCAGTATCCAGATTGACGACGCCAACTGCGAGATAATCGTTGCCCACGCCGCGCCTTCCACACCCCAGTCCAGAATAAAGATGAAGATGGGGTCGAGGATGGTGTTCATGCCCGCGCCAATGAACATGCCGATCATGGTGATGGTAGGGAAGCCCTGTGCGCGAGTACAATGAGAGAAACCAAAGCCAAGCATAGAAAAAACCGCCCCGTACAGAATGATACGGAAATATTGGCGGGTATATTCAAGGGAAGCGCTCCCTTCCTGCGCTCCCAGCATCGACAAAAGCGGCTCCAGAAAGATCAGTCCCAACGCCATAATGATAATGCCCATGGCGAGCAGGAGCCAGAAGCAGTGGTTAAGGGCGTTTTCCGCCTCGTCTTTTCGGCCTTGACCAAGCCTCATCGAAATCATGTTCGCCGCGCCAATGCCAAAGAGCATCGCAAACGCCATGAATACCGTCATCAGCGGCATGGCGAGCGACAGCCCGCCCAACGCCGCCTCGTTCACGCCGCGCCCTACGAAGATACGGTCAACTACGTTGTACAGCGCGTTTACTAACATTCCCGTTATCGCCGGTAAAGAGAACCGGAGTAAGAGCTTCCCAATCGGCTCTGTTCCAAGCCTGCCTGCCGCATCATTTTTTGTTTGTGTCAATTTATATCCTTAAATGGGGGAAAATATGCTGTACGAGTACAACTGTCGTACCCGTACACTTCTTTTCTATAATATGAGCTATTTGTACAAGGGTCCCAGAGCAGCGCAGGCTCGGTAGTCAGCGCCTTCCTTGTCCATGCCAAAAGCGTTCCAGTACGACGGGCGATAGATGGCGTTAGGGTCAACATTGTGCATACATACCGGTATCCGCAGTATGCTCGCCAGCGTGATGAGGTCTGCGCCGATATGCCCGTAGGAGATAGCGCCGTGGTTCGCGCCCCAAGCCGCCATCACCGAATACACGTCGCGGAACGCGCCTTCGCCAGTAAGCCGCGGCGCAAACCATGTCGTAGGCCAGGTCGGGTCGGTGCGCTGGTCGAGCTTGTCGTGAACGTAGTCAGGGATACTAACTGTGCAGCCCTCGGCAAGCTGTAGCGCCGGACCCACGCCCTTGACGAGGTTTAGCCGGCACATCGTTACCGGCATATCGCCCTCAGTGAGGAAGTCCGACGAATAGCCGCCGCCGCGAAAGTACCCAAGACTGGCGTAACGCCAGCTCACCACGTCAAGAGCCTCGCCCGCCTCCTCCGGCGTGGTCTCCCAGAAGGGCTTTATCGCTGGTTTACCGTCCTTGCGCTGTTTGCCAATACCATCGAGGGTGGTTGCGCCAGAGTTGATGAGGTGAATCAGTCCGTTAGCCGCGCCGCCATCGGGTTTCCAGCCGGTAACGCGCTCAATCGCCGCCGGACTCCAGTAGGTACGCACGTCGGAAAAAAGCTGGGCAGTACCGGTAAGCAGGTGGCCGAAAAGCATGGACACGCCGTTAAGACCGTCGTTTTCAGTAGCAACGATGTAAGGAGCGCGGATACCGTTCCAGTCAAACGATGAGTTCAGCATAACTTCAAGGAAGTCGCCATTGGGGGAATGGTCGTTCCAGTGGCGCTGTCCCTGAAAGCCAGCCAGTATCGCGTTATGCCCCAGAGCTTCTTCGTAAAACTGCTTGCGCTTGAGGTCCGGGTTGCCAACCATGAGATCGCGGACAATCATCGTCATCTTAACGCAGGTCTTCCACACCTCATCCTTACGCTGCCGGCTATGCTGTTGGTCCGGCGGGTTATTATCAGGACCTTCCTTACAGTTCTTCTTGACCCACTCAAGGGCGCGATGATATTCAGCGTCAGAGAAAATCTTCTCCTCAAGCCGCCGCGTGATTTCGGACATATCCACATACTCGTTTCGCATACCCAAATATTCCTGAAAAAAGTCCGCGTTACTAATAGAACCAGCAATGCCCATTGATACCGAACCAATAGACAGGTAACTTTTGCCCCGCATCCACGCGGCTGCAAGGGCTGCGCGGGCAAAGCGCAGGAGTTTTTCGCTGACGTCAGAGGGTATCACGCCAATGTCAGCGAGGTCTTGCACATCGCGCCCATAGATGCCAAAGGCGGGAAGCCCTTTCTGGCTATGAGCCGCCAGTACCGCCGCCAAATACACCGCGCCGGGTCGATCAGTACCGTTGAAACCCCATACAGCCTTGATAGTAAGCGGGTCCATGTCCATTGTTTCTGAGCCGTAGCACCAGCACGGGCTAACGGTAAGCGTAACCGCGACGTTTTCGCGGCTGAACTTGTCCTGACAGGCGGCTGCTTCGGCAACGCCGCCAATGGTACTATCGGCAATGACGCACTCCACCGGCATACCGTTGGGGTGGCGCAGGTTTTCGCTAATGAGTTTGGCCGCCGCCTGTGCCAGTCCCATAGTTACATCTTCGAGCGATTCCCTTACTCCGCGTCTGCGGCCATCAATCGTGGGTCTAATTCCAATCTTTGGTAACACCCCCCTGAACCGGTTCACCGGCGGGTTCATCTTGAGATTACTAACATCAGCCATAAAGCCTCCATAACAAAACTTATTGGTTTATGATGAGGGCGCATAGCAAACTTTGTCAATGTGGTTCGGCAAGTCCGCGTGAGAGGGCAGCGTTATAGCGGAGCGCGATTTTTCCAAAAACACCTGAAATACTTTTGTTTTCCCTCTTTACAGGCGCTTGCGTAACGTATTAGGAACCGCTACACTATTTCAATGCGTTTGACTACGGCAAGCATAAGACTAGAATACGCTCCCGGCTCCCGGCTCCCGGCTCCCGGCTCCCGGCTCCCGGCTCCCGGCTCCCGGCTCCCGGCTCCCGGCTCCCGGCTCCCGGCTCCCGGCTCCCGGCTCCCGG
>JAITFA010000165.1 GCA_031281685.1 Treponema sp.
TTACGTGCGTCATCCCGGTACACCGATTCAGCGTCCGGGTATACCGATTCGGCGTCCCGGTGTACCAATCCGTCATCCCGGTATACCGATTCGGCGTCCCGGTACACCAATTCAGCGTCCCGGTGTACCAATTCGGCGTCCCGGTACACCAATTCGTCATCCCGGTGTACCAATCCGGCGTTTGGGAATATCAATTCAACGTTTGGGAGTATCGGCACGGCGAATGGGAATATCAATTCGGCGTTTGGGAGTATCGGCACGGCGAATGGGAATATCAATTCGGCGTTTGGGAGTATCGGCACGACGTTTGGGAATATCAATTCGGCGTTTGGGAGTATCGGCACGACGTTTGGGAATATCAATTCGGCGTTTGGGTACACCTTTGCGCTGTATGGAGATACCACATCGCCGTATGGGTACACCAACTCAGCGTGAAGTATCATTTCTTCCATAATATATACTCACTCGTTAGCGCTGTGCGGATCGAGCAGCGTTTTAAGACACTCGCCAAGGGCGTCAATTACCAGCGCCATAAGCGCCAGCGCCATACCCGGAAAAACCGCCTGCCACCACATACCTGCGGAAAGATAGCGCATGGCTTCTGAAAGGATGATGCCAATAGCCGGCTGTTCAGGCGGCAAGCCAAAGCCAAGAAAGGTGAGCGTTGATTCATGAAGTATCGCGTGGGGAAAAAGCAGGATAAGACCTATGAAAAACTGCGGGACAAGGTGCGGCAGTATGTGATGAATCGCAATCCACAGCCCGCTTTTCCCCAGTTTGCGTGAAGCCACTACATACTGCCGCGAGCGGATTTGCAGTACCTCGGCGCGGATGATACGCGCCAGAGACGTCCAGTGCGTTACGATGACGCCAATGAGCAGCCCCCGCCATCCGCGACCGCTTGCGATTGAGATGAGTATAAGCAAGACCGTATGCGGTATACCCATAGTGAGGTCTATAAGCCAGTTGATAAGCTGATCAAGCCACGTTTTGCCTGAAGCCGCCGCGATCCCGGTGATGAGCGCGATCAGCGCCGAGAAAGACGAAGCCGTCACCCCAATGAACAGACTGAGCGACAAGCCCTTCACCGTGCGCGTGAGCATATCGCGGCCAAGCAGGTCAGTGCCAAAGGGGTGCGACGCGGACGGCGGCAGAGCCTTTTGCGAAAAATCCGCCCGCAGCCGCTCGTCGCTCATAACACTGCCCGCAACGTACAGCGAGACCAGCGCGATTACAAGAGCCGCTGCCAGTATGATAAGCGTTATGCGCCGGTTAAGCCTCACTGCGCGCCTCTCGTATGCGGGGGTCAATGACCCCGTAGAGTATGTTGGCGATCATGTTGCCAACAAACACAAAAAGCGCGGAAAACAGCGTGATGCCCAGCAGCAGCGGGATATCCGACTGCATCCCCGCCGCGGAAGCCGCCTGACCCAGACCGGGCCATGAGAAAATGTTTTCAGCAACAAGGGAACCGCCGAACAGCTCACTGAATGAGGCAAACTGCATGGTAAGCGCCGGGAGCAGGATGTTCCGCAGCCCGTGACGCCGCAGTATGCTTCCCGCGCTCTCGCCCCGCGCCCGCGCAAAAAGCACATAATCACTTTCAAGCACGTCAATGAGCTTTTCGCGGGTATGGAGCGCGACATTGGCAAACGACAGGAAGCTCAGGGTAAACGCCGGCAACACAAGGTGATGAAGCCTCTGCCAAACTGTTACGTCAGCGCTGTTCACGCCCGCAGGCACTGCCATGCCAAAGGGAAATAAGCCCAGCCATACGGAAAACACCATGAGAAACACCAGACCAATCCAGAACGTTGGTATTGAACACATGATAAGACAGAGCCGCTTAACAATACGGTCAAGCGCCCTGCCCCGGAACGTCCCCATCAGACACCCGATGCTAAAACCAAAGACGCCGGAGAACGACCATGCTAAAGCCATGAGTGCCAGAGACGCTTTGAACCGCGTTCCAATGATTTCCGCCACAGGCCGCCGGTAAATCTTGGAATCCCCCAGTTCGCCCCTCAGCACGGACCCTGCCCACGCGAGGTAACGCTTGACCGGCGGCTCGTCAAGACCCCAGAAGGCTTTCATACGCTCGACGTTTTCCGCAGACACACCCGGATTGGCCATGACATACTGCTGAATGGGATCAATCGGCGATACCGTAGCCAGCGCGAAACTGATAATGCTCACCGCGATGAGCAAAGTCAGTCCGCGCAAGGCATAGACCCCGCTAAATTTCAGCAGCCTTGTATTCAATTCCATTTCCAATCTTTAAGATTTGCGACAAGCGGCCACGCATCCCCATGTGCGTGAATCTTCTGGCGACCAGTATCCAAACCATCCCTTGCCCAGTAGAGGTGGTCTTTGTTAATCAGAAAGATATACGGCGCGTCGCCCCGTAACGAAGTACCCGTGGTTCCATCCCACTGCGCCTTTTGCCAGAAGGGGATTGACGCCGTGATACTTGTCGCGCTTAACGCCTGATCAAGGTAGCTGTCAACAACCGCGTTACGGAAGTTTTCAGGGTTATACCAGTCGTTTTTACCCGCATTGGATGAATGAAACAGCATATAGCTCACCTGCGGATTTGACGAACCCCAGGCGAGTATCATCGGCTCAGAGAACATACGCGGCAGCAGGTCTGAGGAAGCCACGCCTTCAACCTGAATCGCTATACCGAGCTGGTCTCGCGCCTGATTTGCCACGGACATGGCAACAGCCTGCCGCGTCGAATCGCCCGCGAAGTACAAAAGCGGGAACTCTGCGCGAATTCCGCCCTTTTCACGGATACCGTCTCCGTCGCTGTCCCGCCATCCCGCCGCGTCAAGCAGCCCTGCGGCGTATGCCGCGTCAGTTTCAATAACACATTCGGGATTCCACCACGGCATACCGTCGTTTTCAGAATACGCGGGTGTGGCAAAGCCGGAAAGCGCGTCCTTGCATAGCTGACGGCGGTCAATGCCGTAAGCAAGCGCCTTGCGTATCGCTATGTCGGACGTTACGTCGTTCCCAATCGGGTATCCGTCAGCGGTACGATTCCCTTCATTCGGCGTCATTGGCATTGCTATACCCATGTTATCAACCGACCGCTTGTTGAGCAGGTGATACCCCGGTATCTGGTTGACAGAGGCAAGTATCGCTGAGCTAAGGGTTATGTCAACCTGCCCTGAACGCGCCGCGATAAAGCGCGTATCCTCGTCGCTCATGTTGAGAAAGACAACCCGCTTCATTGCCGGAACCTTCCCGTAGTACCCTTCGTTAGCCTCAAGGATGAATTGCTGTCCCGCGTCAAACTGCGCCAGCTTGAACGGGCCAGAACCCACAGGCTGAAGACCGAAGGCGGTGCCAGAGACGCTATAAACGTGTTCCGGCACGATACCCACTGTGGCGAGTGTAAGCATAAACACTGACTGGGGCTTTCTCAGCGTAAAAACAACTGTATCGTCCCCCGCAAGCTCGCAGCTTTGCATAAGCGAAAGGTCTGTTGAAGTCGCGTTATTCTTGATGGTGTTAAACGTAAACGCCACGTCCGAAGCCTTTACCCGCTGTCCGTCGGTGAACCGCGCATCGCTCCTGATTTTGAACGTGTAGGTGAGCGCGTCGTCGCTTATGGTATAGTCAGCCGCGAGGTCTTTTACGATATTCATATCCGCGTCAGTATCCACAAGCGTACTGAAGATAAGCTGTCCCCCTGATCCAAAGCCCTGCAAGGGATCAAAGTGCGCTGGAATACTGGAGAACCCGATAGTAACTTGGTTTCGCGCTGCCTGCGCGTCCGGGGACCTTGCGCCCCGCGCACATACCGTCCCGCCGGTGAGGACGCCGAGGATAAGCGCGAGGACAAGTGTCGCGCTCCGTTTGTTTGCTGTGTACATGATTACCTCCAATGACACACAAAGTTGATTTGACTTAAAAAAGCCTTTTCGTCCTGAAGCTGCTCTTCAGAAAGAATGACTTCGTGTCATTCGGGGGTTCAGATAGGAAGCGAATCGGGCGGCCTTCATGACCACCTGTAACTATACAAACACGTTTTCAATGTTTTGGCAAGGGATTGTGGCAAGGTTTGAGGGAGCCGTCAACTCGCCACCATCATTGGGTTCTAAAGTACCAGATGCACCCGCTGGTCGCCGTGAACGCCCGCAAGCCGCTGGTTTACCGGGTCAACGTACAAGTCCATGCCTTCCAGCGCCAGCGCGCCCAAGAGAATCGCGGTTCCATTGGGTATGACCACTGCCTGTAAGCTGATGTCGCGATCTTTCCAGCGGATTTCCACGGGTTCGGTTAGACCGTAGTCTGTAGTTGAGCCATCCGCGATGGTTGACTTTACTGTTTTCACAATGGCAAGGCCCAGCTTTTGCCTGGACTCCTCGTTAATGATCAGCGTCCATGCCCCGGTATCAGGCAGCGCCTCCACCTTAATGGCGCGAATCTTTGCGGCTGGAATCAGCCCTTCTCTGGCATTGCCTATATCCCGGACATTGGCCAGGGTAATTTCTTCCATAAATGTTCCCATAGATCACTCCTTTAGATTATTCCTCTCCCTCAATATACCCTAAAGAGACGTCTTAATAAAAGGATAAAAGGCGAAAAACGCTTCTAAACGCCGCTTGCGTCTCTGGCACCGTGAGTAGGCTCACCGACACCCCTTGATGTGATACACTTATTCAACTACTTTTTATGACAGAGGAGAATTTTTATGAGAATGAAAAGATTTGCGGCTGTTCTTGCCGCTGGTCTCGCGTGTGCCGTTATCACGGCGTGCGGCAGTTCGCCTGACGTACAGGCGTCTAACATCGAGCAGGAAACGCTGGTTCCGGTTCCGAGCGTTGAACCCAAAGTTACCGCCTATATTAGAACATGGGCGCTTGGGTCTGATGCAGCGGAGTTGGAAAAGGAAATTCGCTGGTCCGCGGAGCAAATTCACGGAGAATACCTTGAAGAAATCATTATCGCCTTTGCGCGTATCGACCAAGACGACAAGTCTACCATCATATTTCCAGACGTGCCTGCTGACGGTTCATGGGATTTGTGGGGAGAGACCGCCAAGCTCAAGCAAATATGGCCTCA
>JAITFA010000224.1 GCA_031281685.1 Treponema sp.
TGAGGCAAAGACAAACTTCCCTGAGGCAGGGAAACTTTTCCCTGAGGCAAAGAAACTTTTCCCTGAGGCAAAGACAAACTTCCCTGAGGCAAAGACAAACTTCCCTGAGGCAAAGACAAACTTCCCTGAGGCAAAGACAAACTTCCCTGAGGCGGAGACAAACTTCCCTGAGGCGGAGACAAACTTCCCTGAGGCAAAGACAAGTTGATTTGTCCCAAACGAAAGTTCGTTTGCCATAAACGAAAGTTCGTTTGCCATAAACAAAGTTGTCTCTGGCATAAAGCTGTCTCTGGCACAGGGAAAGTTGTTTCCGAGGCAAAAAACGCGCCGGGGAACTTACGCGAACCTGGATGGCGCAGATCGAAAAAGGGCTTGCTGAAATCAATCAGCAAGCCCCTGTTTTAGAAGAAAGGGTTAAAGGCTAAGATTGGCGAGATAAGTATTGTAATCGGTTTGCGCTGTTTTCAGCGTCCCTTCCGCGCCCTTAATCTGCTCACTGAGTGAGTCCAGACTGCCTTCGTAAGAAACCAGCCGTCCGAGGTATTCCTCTCCCTGAGGACTAGTGTTCCCCACGACGCTCAGTATTTCCCGTACACGCTGCTGTTCGGTAATGGTTCGCTCCCGTTCTGCTTTCAGCGCAACAAGCGCCGTGTTCGCGTTATCAAGCGCCTGCCGCAGCTCCACGGCTTTTTGCAGGCTTGCGCGCGCGTCAACAGGTATTTCACCGTTGGTAGAATAGCTCAACAATGTTTCAGGCTGAAGCCGCCCCAGGGTGATCCGCTCATACGCGGGCCGCTCTTCCTTAACCTCATAGGAAAGTTCCTGTCCGGGCGCAAGGGTCAACGTAAAGCGATAGACCGTATCAGTACGCTCGGTGTATGTGGGAGACACGAGCCTCGCGCCTGAAGTAATCGGGTGTTCCAGTACAAGACGTTTGGATTCAGAGCTGGCGTTTTGGAACGTGTAGGTCTTAACAAAGCCCTGACTTCGGTTGATGGTCATAACGCCCTGGTTTATGGTAACAGTGGTTATGGGGCTGCTGTTGGTCATAGACACGCTGCCACTTACGGCGAGGTCTTCTCCGTGGGAGATGAGGCGCTTTTCATTTGGCGGGAAGAAGTCAACGAGCGCGTCGCCTGCGTAGGTTCCGCCGTCATAGACCGTGATGGGACCGGCGGGAAGCGTCAGTCTTGTTTTGTTGATAAGTTCCGCGCCCACTAAGGGGTGGATGGCGCGGTTATGCGGCGCAGTGGCTGGGAAGATCAGGGTCTTTGTTACTTCGAGCCTTGTTTCCACGAGCGGAAGCATGGCGCTCTGCTGGCGCGGAATACTCACTGGGTTGGGGAAGGTGAACTCGAACTGTTCGGCGGCATCCTGTCCGTGGGGAGTGATGAGATCAATCGCGGCGGTGAGGGAAGCGGCTTTTGTCGCGGACCCGCCGGACGCCTGTGCCGCCTGCGGCTCCGGCGCTCGTTTAGCGGCATACGCCATTGCTTCATCATTCACCGTGAGGATGGAATTGCTCCGTCCTGTTTCATAGGTAGCTGGTTCCGCGGTTCCCGCGATTGCGAGCGGGACAATGGGGCGGTTCACATGGTAAGGCGCGTACAGTTCCTGAATGAACGAGACCGGACGGCCTGTTACCAGAGAAAGCTGGATATTGTTCCAGTCCATGTCGCTGTCGTTATCAACAATAGCCCAGCCCTGGAACGCGGCGTTTGGCGCTTCAACCAAGTCCAGCCGGTAAGAGGCTTTCCATATTGCGGCGGGAATCACATAGCTAATCGAAATTTTGCGGGTGGTATTGCCCTTGAGTTGAATCGTAAGGTTGCGGGTGTTGGTGTTGCTTGACGCCATAATAAGGTCAAGAGCGCGGTTTAAGTCGTCGTTAATTGCCTGATTCTTGAACGCGAAACCCAGCACTTCGGAGAGCCGAATCACTTTGACGCCGGCGTCTGTGTAGAGCGTTACGGCTGGTCCAATGCCGTAGTTGCCGCTTGCGCCGGTGGCGTAGCGCAGGAGCAGTTCGTCCTCGCCCTCAACAGCGATGATCCGTCCGCTGATGAGGTTTGGCGCGTATACGTCAACTTCCTCGCCTTTCAAGCCGTTAAGTATACGCGCTACGCTGGGGTTGCCCGAAAGATCGATCTTGAGACTTTGCAGGGCGCGGTCCAGCGGCTGATCTACTGGATAAACAATAGCCCGCTCTCTGGAACCCAGATCGCTTACCGCCAGAGACTTTAAGACATCGTTTATCGCATCCACGCTGAATGCCAGAACTATTTCCGCGTCATTTGTCATGATACCGCTATGCTCAAAGAAGCCAACGCCGGAAGAAAACAGCGCGAGTTTATTCAACACGAAAGGGGATGTCTCGCTTGTTGGCGCCACAGGCGGGGCTGGAGCCGGGGACGGCGCTGTAACCGCCGCCGGAGTAACCGGGGCGGGCGCTGGACTAACTCCTTCCTGAATTGGCTGAGCATAAAGCGAGAAGCTGGAAGTAATAAGTACCAGCGACATCACGAGTTTAAAGAACAGTACAGAATGTCTCGAATGTTTAACATGTTTCATAGACGCATCCTTGCTAAAAAATTGTGCGGAATATTGCGATTGAATCGCAAACCCCGGATTGTTCCCAGAAATTCCGTTTCTAAAAACAATCTTTTATAAAAATCGGCGTCTTTGAGTCGCGGCTTTACTCTTTGGGGTGCGGCTTTACCATGAATTATGGATACTATACCTCAAGGCAGCAGTTTCGTTTGTTCCATTCCGGCAAGAGGGATGCCGGCTCTTCTTTCAGAACGTGGACCATGACATTTACGCAGGCTTCCAGCGCCTGTTTGAGTATGGCGGTTTCGGCGGCGGTGAAGTCCGAAAGTACCCATGATGCGACGTCGCTGTGAGCGGGTCTGCCTATGCCGATACGAAGCCGCCAGAAATCAGCGGTATTGAGGCAGGCTTTAATCGAGCGCAGACCGTTATGCCCGCCAAGTCCGCCTGAAAACTTGAGCGAGGCTGTCCCCAGCGGCAGCTCCAGTTCATCATGTACCACGAGGATGTGTTCCGGCGGAATCTTGAAGAACGCCGCCGCCGCGCCCGCAGACTCGCCGGACAGGTTCATAAAGGTTTCAGGCTTGAGCAGATGCGTGCCGTCAAAGGCAGTGTATAGCCCCTTGTGCTTGCGCGCCCAGGTTAGCGATGAAGAAAACGGCAGGGACTCGGCAAGAAGGCGTCCGGCGTTGTGCCGGTTACGCGCATACTGTGCGCCCGGATTTCCCAGAAACACGATGAGTTCAATCATATTCAGAATTGTTATGGATATAACAAAAAAAGACTATATACTGATATGCGATGCTGGATTATGATTCACTATATACTAAGGATAGGGAGAACAAATTTTATGGAAGAGTTTGACTTTACCGTTGAAGATCTGGGGAAACGGAACAACAGATCACCCATCGAGATGTCCCGTGTGGTGGGCGATATGATGGCGAACTATGTTACGGATGACCAGTTTATCTGTATGAACCCAAGTGTGAAGCTTGGGACGCAAAACGAGATCAAGCGCAGTCAGGTGCTTGAGCGCGCGGGACCGCGAGAGATGATCTACTTTATGCCGGCGCATGTTCACGCCGGTATTGTCAGTTGCGGCGGCCTTTGTCCGGGCATCAACGACGTGATCCGTGCCATAGTCCGCTGTCTCTGGCAGCGCTACGGTGTTCATCGCATCACCGGTATCCGCTACGGCTACAAGGGCTTTCTGCCGGAGTACCAGTACCCGCCACGGGAACTGAACCCCGACAACGTTGACAGTATACACAAGCTCGGCGGTACGTTCTTGGGAAGCGCCCGTGGTGGTGGCAAGGAGGTGGACAAGATCGTGGACGCCATGGAGCAGCTTAACCTCAATATGCTCTTCACCATTGGCGGCGACGGAACCCAGAGAGGTTCTCTTGATATTGCCGAAGAGATCGAGCGGCGCAAGCTCAAGATCGCTATGATCGGCGTTCCCAAGACCGTTGATAACGATTTTGCCTTTATTCAGAAGTCCTTTGGCTTTGATACAGCGGTTGCCAAGGCGGTTGATGTCGTGGCATCGGCGCACATGGAAGCCACTTCTCAAATGAACGGCATTGGGCTGGTCAAGCTGATGGGCCGGGAATCCGGCTTTATCGCGGTGCATACCGCCCTTGCCAGCCACGAGGTCAACTTCGTGCTTATCCCCGAAGTGCCGTTCAACCTTGAGGGCGAAAACGGCTTTTTCCACCACCTCGAACAGCGCCTGCGGAAACGGCGGCACGCTGTCGTCATTCTCGCCGAGGGCATATTGCAGGAGCAGTTGCTGACCGAGCATAAGACCGATGCCGGCGGCAACCTCAAAATGGCGGACGCCGGCACGTACTTGCGCGACCGCATCATCGAATACTTCGCGGAAAAGAAGATGGACATTACCCTGAAGTACATCGATCCCAGCTACATTGTCCGCTCCGCGCCCGCGTCGCCGGTTGACTCGATCTACTGTGAGCGGCTGGGTAACGCGGCGGTTCACGCGGCAATGGCCGGTAAGACCAAGCTCATCGTAGGGCTGGTGAACAACGAGTTCGTGCATATTCCCATGAAGGCGGCGGTATCGCACCGTAGCCGCGTTGACCCGGAAGGCACTCTCTGGCGCGATACGCTTGACGCGACTCAGCAGCCAACCCTCATGGTCAATCAGTTGTTCAGCGCGTAAATTGCGGCTGGGGCGCGATAAAACCATTGCTGGACGGGCGTGGCAAAAGTTGAGGCGGAATGCCTTGCCCCAACTTTATACCGCGCCCCCTTAGCTCACCCCTTCACCGCGCCAAGCATCACGCCCTTCACGAAGTAACGTTGCAGGAACGGGTACACAAACAGAATCGGCACAGTGGTAATGACGATAGCAGCGTACTTGATGGACTCAGCGAACTGGTTGATCTGGTCGGTTTCCGTTGCAGCCGAATTCAGTATGTTTGAGTTCGCTATTAGAATCGCCCGTAGCACATTCTGAATCGGCAGTTTGTAGTTATCCTGCATATAGATCGAAGCGGGAAACCAGCTATTCCAATGCCCAATGCCATAATAGAGCAGTAACACAACGGTTGTCGGCTTGATCAGCGGGAAGATGATACGGAACAGTATTGTTATGTCATTCGCGCCGTCGATACGCGCAGACTCCGAGAGGCTGTCAGGGATAGTTTCGATAGCCGTGCGATAAATAATGCAGTTGTACACACTGATCGCGCCCGGCAGTATCAGCGCCCAGAGCGTGTTGTACAGATGCAGACTCCTGATATTGAGATAGTCAGGAATCATGCCGCCGCGAAAGAACATGGTAAAGAGGATGATAAACAACACCGGTTTCTTGAACAGCATATTCTTGGAGGCAAGGAAGAAAGCCGTGAACAGTGACAGAAAGATGTTAATGAACAGCGACACCACCATAACAATGAGAATGTTCTTGTAACCGCTTATCAGCAGGGGGTGGGTGAAAGCGAGCCGAAACGCGCCGAGTGTGAAGCCCTTAGGGTACCACAGAAAACCGGGCGTCGCCAGCAATGCGATGTTGTCCGTTACCGACGCAACCACCACATAGTACATGGGATAGAGCGTAACGAACACCAGAAAGAGCATAATGATCATGTTAATGACATCAAACGCGATATCGCCGAGTGCTTTTTTATAAAGCATATTTTTGCCCCCTTAAAACAGACTTGACTCGGTGAATTTCTTGCTGAGCGTGTTCGCCGCAACCAGAAACGCCACGTTTACTAGCGAGTTAAACAAGCCGACCGCTGAAGCATAGCTGAACGCCGCCTGAATAATGCCCCGCCGGTAGACATAGGTTGAAATGACGTCAGCCACCTCGTAAATGCCTTCGTTGTACAGTAGGATGATCTTCTCAAAGCCTACGTTGAGTATGCCGCCCATACGCAGGATGAACAGAACCATGATAGTAGGCAGAAGGTTTGGCAGGGTAATGCTGAATATACGCCGGATACGCCCCGCGCCATCAATACGCGCCGCCTCGTACTGCTCCTGATCAATGCTGGTGAGCGCCGCGAGGTAAATGATGGAGTTCCAGCCAATGCCCTGCCAGATGTCGGATATAACGTAGATTGGGTAGAAATACTGATTGTGCATGAGGTAGTTCTTACCCTCACCGCCAAACATGATCGCAATCTGCGCAAAGATACCGTTACTGGCGCTGTAGGTACGAATCAGCGACGCCACCACGACCATTGAGATGAAGTACGGCATATAGGTTATGGTCTGCACGGTCTTTTTGAAGCTGACGTTCTGGATTTCATTGAGCAGGAGCGCCAGCAGTATAGGGGCAGGGAAGCCGAACAATATGCTTAAAAGGCTGATCGATAGCGTATTCCTCAGCAAACGAAAGAAATACACATCATTAAAGAAGTCGATGAAGTGTTTAAGCCCGACCCAGCGACTGCGATCAAAGCCCATGTTCGGGCGATAGTCCTTGAACGCGATGATAAGACCATACATCGGCTTGTATACAAACAGCGCGAAGTACAACAGTACCGGCAGGATAAGCAGGTACTTCCACTTATTCAGCGCGAAGTCCTTTGCCAGTACAGTCTTTAACGGCACATGGTATGTTGAGACATTTGCTTTAGCCATAGTTCCTCCTAAAAAATGGAGTAAGCTGTTATTATTGAAACAGCTTACTCCTCATCGCTGTTAATCAAACACCCACCTTTAGCGGGAGAGATACCGGTCGTAAGCGGTCTGGTTAATCTTCAGCAGTTCCGGTAGGCCCATCTGGTTGATCCGTGCGACAAAGCTGTCGAAGTTAGTGAGCGGCTCCTGACCAGTGATGAACTTGATCGCCATTTCGTTGGAGTAGGTGCTGATGGTATTTTGCAGTTCAGCGGCGCGACTACTCTCGTCCGGCGTCAGTGTAACGCCCGGCGGCACGGTCCACTTGGCGCTTACCGCCTCATTCGGGTAGAACCACAGGTCATTGGCGTCGATGGCTTGCTGAGTATTCTTGAGGTACAGCAACAGCGTCGCCTGAATGCAGTTACCGCTCCATGTTGAGCCGCCGTACTTGTCGATGGCATTGTTTAATCCATCAGGATCATTCGTAACAAGTGGCAGATAGGCGGGCTGTCCATTTGCGTCGTACTCCCACGACACGCCCTGCTTACCAAAGTTCCAGTACAGATTGCCTTCGTCGCTGTAGGCGTAGTCGAGCGCCCTCATCACGAGTTCCAGTTTCTCTTGAGGACAACTTGTGGTAATGACTGCGGCGTTGGTTCCAATGCCATAACCACCCGGAATCATGCTCAATGTACCATCCTCGCCATGGGGGTACTGAAGCCCGATCCACTGAGCGCCATTACCAGAGCTTTCAGCATCCTTCACCCAATTGGAGAGCTGTCCCATTGAGGTAATGGATATGCCCATCTTACCGTTCAAGGCATTGGTTCGCGTCATTGTATCATCGTTAGTCATGAAGTCCTGATCCAGCAGACCAGCGCGCCACCACTCGTTCAGCTTGCTAAGGTAATCCCTCCACTGGGGTTGCGACGTTGCTGATTGAATCTTGTGGTTATCGTCAACATAAAGCCTGAAGGTAAGCATGGTATACGCCCCAAACGCGCCAGAGATGCCGCTTCCGTAGTCAGCCACACGAGAACGCGCAAAACTCAGCACAGCGCCATAGCGGTCTTTGAATGCCCGCAGCGTCCTGTCCCAGTCTCCGATCGTTTCCGGTATGGGCAGACCGCATTCATCGAGCCAGTCCTTCCGTACCACCGGCCCTAGATAACTATCGTTCCAACCGCCAGCCTCGCGGAAAAAGCCGAAACCGTAGTACTTGCCTTCGTCGGTTTTGAATGTACGGTCGTATTCGGGGTTGGTCTGGAGCCATTTGTAGTAGTTTGGCGCCCATTGCTGGATGTACGGAGTCAGATCGTAGATAGTACCTTCATCCATGTACCGTTGCGCGTCTTTCATAACACCATGAAAGATAATGTCCGGCAGTTTCTCATTCGCCATGACGAGATTGAACGCCTGATTGGTATCAGTGCCGGTAACCGGGAACTGCCAATCGATCTTCACGCCGAGCATATCCTGCAAACCAGAGTGAAATGGTGATTCTTTAGCCGAACCATACGCCGTATTCGGCAAATAGCCGTTACTGGCGAACCAAGTTATGGTCTGATTTGTTGCATTCATGGGGTAACCAGTAAAATTTAATCCACTTTGTGCGGTAGTGGCGTTTGTCCTAACGCCCCCCCCCCCCTGAAACACCATTTTGCGCGGTCTGATTGCTTTTGTTACTACAACCCACAAGTATGCAGACCGCCAGTGTGAGTAGCGTAACTTCCAATTTTTTCATAAAGAAGCCTCCTAAAATTTTGATACCAATAAGCTTAATTCGCTATAAATGGATTGTCAACAAAAATTGGAGAGTTTATGCTATACTACGCAAGTATCCATAAATGGGAGGTTCTATGACTTATATAGCTAAAGGCGGGGCCACGTTAGACCTGTCTGACGGGGAGATCGACGAGTTGTTTTCAGAGGCGCTGGCAAAGGCGCTTGAGGCTGGGGCAAAAACCGGACCAGTGCTGGTTCTGCCGCCGGATATTACACGCTTTCATTCGCGGGCCGGCTTTTTAACGGACATCGCGGCGCGAGAGCTGGGTGAGCGGCTGGGCGCGGTTCTGCCGGCCCTAGGTACGCACATGCCTATGACCGAGGCGGAACTGCGCCGTATGTTTCCGCAGACGCCCCTTGAAAAGATTTTTGTCCATGACTGGCGCAATGACGTGGTGGAGCTTGGACGTCTGCCCGCCGAGTGGGTGGAACAGGCGTCTGAAGGCGCGGCGCGTTATGACTGGCCGGTGCAGGTGAATAAAATGCTCAGGGACGGCGGTTTTTCACTCATTGTTTCCGTTGGACAGGTAGTGCCACATGAGGTCGTGGGCATGGCGAACCATGCCAAAAATATCTTCGTGGGAACCGGCGGCAAAGAAGCCATTGACAAAAGCCACTTTGTAGGCGCGTCTTATGGTATGGAACGCATGATGGGCAGAACCGACACGCCGGTCAGAGCCATGTTCGACGAAGGTGTCAAGCGTTTCGGCAACGCCCTGCCGCCCATACTCTGGGCTTTGACTGTGGTGAGCGCTCGCAGCGACGCGGAACTCGCTGCCACTGGCAAACCGCGTGGGTCCTTGGCGGTGCGCGGACTGTTTGTGGGCTTTGGCCGCGAATGTTTTGAGCAGGCAGCGGCGCTGGCGCGTGAGGTCAATGTGGATATTCTGGATGAGCCAGTGAAAAAGGCCGTGGTCTACCTTGAAAGCGACGAGTTCCGCACAACATGGCTGGGCAACAAGGCAATCTACCGTACCCGTATGGCAATGGCCGATGGCGGCGAACTGCTCATTATCGCGCCCGGGCTTGAGCGCTTTGGCGAGGACAAGGGCATTGACGCGCTTATCCGCAAACATGGCTACCGGCCAGCTAAACTTATACAGGACAAGGTACTACACGACGCGGAACTTGCCGACAGCCTCAGCGCGGCGGCCCACCTGATTCACGGTTCAAGCGAAGGCCGGTTTACCGTGCGCTATTGCCCGGGACCAAGTCTGAGCCGCGCTGAAATCGAAAGCGTCGGCTTCGAGTGGGGCGACCTTAACGCCGCTCTTGCCCGTTATGACATCAAAACCCTTAGCTATGGCTGGAATACCTTGCCCGATGGGGAGCGTGTGTTTTTTGTTCCCAACCCCGCGCTCGGGCTCTGGGCTGAGAAGACCCGCTGGTAGCTATTGTACGAGCGCGATCAGGCCAAGACTCAAAACAGGAAGTGGTGGTAGCATTAATATTATAGAAGAAAGCGTTAGTCCAAAGGCTCTAGACGCGATCCGTATGAACGTGTGGAGTGAAATATCGCTTGACACACTGAAACGGTTCGGGATATAAAAGAGTATATTAAACATAAGGCGGTGCGTTTAGGCGTGTGCGCCTTGAATGGAGAGATGCGAGAGCGGTCGAATCGGGCGGTCTCGAAAACCGTTGAGCCTTACGGCTCCGAGGGTTCGAATCCCTCTCTCTCCGTTGCGATTGTTGTAGATTTGGAGAGATGACCGAGTGGCCGAAGGTGCACGATTGGAAGTCGTGTGAACTCCTAAAGGGTTCCGAGGGTTCGAATCCCTCTCTCTCCGTTGTTCGTGATGCCTTAAACCAAAACCAAGCAAGCCCCATAGTAACAAACCTTCACTCTGTCCGCCTCCGTATAGGTAACAACGAGGCTCGTCTTCCGGCGCAATGGGAAGCCTGTTTTTACGTCCAGAGGAAGTTTCCCGGTCTAAAACTTTTCATGGCGGGTTTTTTCGGCTATGTTTAACTTTGCGGCTTACTACAGAGACGCAAATGCCATACTTAGGAGGATTCACATGGAAGCGACGCAAACGATACCGGAGTGGAGAGCCACTGCCGACGAGATTTGGGCAATAGTCAGGGAAAACGCCCGGGGTCTGAAGGAGCTGAGGGAAAGCCAGAAGGAGACCGACAAGTTGTTCAAAGAGACCAGAGAACAGATTAAGGAGACCGACAAGCAGATGAAACTAACCGACAAACGGATTGGTGAATTAGGCAACCGTTTCGGCGATATAGTTGAGTACATGATAGTCCCTAACCTCGTGGAGAGATTCCGGGAACTTGGCTTCGAATTTACCAGAACGCACAGAGACACCGAAATAGTGGATCGTAAACACGACATAGTCTTGGAAGTTGATGCCTTTCTTGAGAACGGCGAGAAGGTGATAATTGTCGAGATTAAGTCCAAGCCCAATACGCGGGACATTGACGATCACGTTGAGCGCATGGAAAAACTGCGCAAGTACGCGGACCTGCATAACGATACGCGCAAATACCTAGGAGCTGTCGCCGGGGTGATTTTCAACGAAGGCGAAAAGACGTACGCGTTGAAGCAAGGCTTTTATGTGATCGAGCCGTCCGGCGATACGTTTAGCATTACCGAGCCGACAGGCAAATACCGCCCGCGTGAATGGTAATGTTTTATACAAGAGGCTGTTCCAAAACCCGTGGAGCCGGTGGTATAAAACTACGGCGGGGTGTTGCGGGCCAGACTGTGTCAAAAGTTCCGGTGACAGGGCATACTCCAGCGAGAGGAGAAAGCGGTCATGGAATTCATAAGCGGGGAAAGTCGTGAGTAGATAATAATGCTTCCGGATTGCATAGACGATTACATAACGGACAGTAATTCGGTGCGGGTATATAGAAGCGTATGTCAACAGTCTCAATGTGGCGGCGTTGGGGTGCAGCCGCCCGGAGCCGAACACCGCCTGACGGCCGATGTATGATCCGAAAGATTTATTGAAATTGTATCTGTACGGATATATGAACCGGATACGCTCATCGCGGCGGCTGGAAGCGGAAAGCAACCGAAATCTGGAAGTGATCTGGCTGCTGGGCAAACTTTCCCCGGATCACAAAACCATAGCGGAGTTCCGGCGGCGGAACGGAGAACTATTAAAGAGCGTGCTCAAGGGATTTGTAAAGCTGCGCGTGAGGCTGGGTTTGTACGGAAGAGAACTCGTGGCGATAGACGGGAGCACGTTCAAGGCGGTCAACAGCAAGGATCGGAACTATAGCGAAGCGAAACTGCGGGAGCGGATACAGCGGCTTGAAGTGAACATAGAAGCGTATCTTGCGGAACTGGAAAAAGCAGACCGGGAAGAAACCGAGGCGGGGCAGGAAAAGAGCGCGGAAGAAATCAGGACTATTGTTAAGGAACTGAGGGAACGGAAAGCGCGGTATCAGGGATATGCGGAGGAACTGGAGG